>NZ_JBEYFC010000011.1:0-44251 GCF_040634175.1 Streptomyces sp. NPDC007162 | reverse complement strand
GCGTGCGGCGGCTTCCGCCTGCGCGCCCAGGTGGTCGGGGCCCGGCGGACCGCGGAGGAGCTGGGGCGGGCCTTTCCCGCCGTGCCCGTGCGGACCTCGGGGCGCGAGCAGGTGCTGGACACCGTGCCGGGGACGCCGGCGCTGGTCGTGAGCACCCCCGGCGCCGAGCCGGTCGCCGAGGGCGGCTACGCGGCGGCCCTTCTGCTGGACGGCTGGGCCATGCTCGGGCGGCCGGACCTGCGGGCCGGTGAGGACGCGTTGCGCCGGTGGATGGCCGCCGGGGCGCTGGTGCGGCCGCAGGGGGAGGGGGGCACCGTGGTCGTCGTCGCGGAGCCGACGCTGCGGCCCGTGCAGGCGCTGGTGCGGTGGGACCCGGTCGGACACGCGGTGCGCGAACTGGCCGAGCGGGCCGAGCTGGGGTTTCCGCCGGTGTCCCGGATGGCGGCGGTGTCGGGAACCGCTGAGGCGCTGGCCGGGTTCCTCAGTGCGACCGAACTGCCTGCGGACGCCGAGGTGTTGGGGCCGGTTCCGCTGCCCGTGGTGCGAGCCGGGGCGCCCCGGCGGGTCGGCGCGCCACCGCCCGGGGAGCACTGGGAACGGGTGCTGGTACGCGTGCCGCCGGGCAGTGGCGCGGCACTGGCGGCGGCGCTGAAGTCCGCCCAGGCCGCACGGATGGCGCGCGGCAGCGGGGAACCGACGGTGCGGGTACGGATCGACCCGCCGGACATCGGGTGACGAAAGGGTGCGGCTGGGTAGACGGCTGCCCTCCCGGGTGCTTGCCGGGAGGGCAGAGAGCGGGCGGGTGAGCCCCTGAGGTCAGCCGTGGCGTACGCCGCGCCGGCGGGTGCGTCAGCCGTTGCGCGGGCCGGGGAAGGCGGTCGGCCTGGCCTCGTCGCGAAGGGTGGGGCTGCCGGCCGTCGGCTGGGTGGGCATGGAGCGGGCAGCCGGGACCGTGGGCGCGGTGGGCAGGCCGGCTCCCACGTTGAGCGTGCGCGTGCCCGACGGTTCGGTGGGCCGCTCGGGCTCCGGGACCGCCGTGGCCTGGGCCGCGGCGCGACGGGCGCCGTAACGGCGGTGCACCGCCTGCTTGGTGACTCCGAGGGCGGAGCCCACCGCGTCCCACGAGAAGCCGAGTGAGCGGTCGAAATCCACGGCGGCCGTGACCAGGGTTTCGACGCTGTCCCGGAGTTCCTGGGCGAGCCGGACCGTCGGGGCCGGAGCGCGTCCGTAGACGACGAACCCCGTGGACGGGCCGGAGCGGCGCGGGCGGTAGACGTTGCCCAACTGGGCGGTGAGCGTACGCAGTGCGTCCACCTGCCGGCGGACCCGCTCGATGTCCCGCACCAACAAGTGCAGGCTCGCCCGGGCCTGGGCGTCGTGGGTTGCGTGGTCGGCCATGAACAAGCCTCTCGAACCGGCGTGGAAAGGAATGGGCCGCGCGTGCGGCCGCGGTGGTCAACTCTCTCTTGACCAACGCGTGGACGCTCCGCTGGTCACGGTGTGGGGGCGTGTGGGCATATGCGTACGCCGTGTTCGTTCACCCGCGCACCGTCCTCGCTCGCGGTCGCCCGGAGGGCCGGGCGACCCGTGGCGGCGCGTGGCCGCCGGCGGCCCGCGGACCGTGGGCGCCGGTCCGGTGCCGCGGCATAGACTGGTGCGTCGCCCGTAAGTGCCCCCGTCCGAGAGGCCCTCAGCCGCCCATGAAGCTTGTCTTCGCCGGTACCCCCGAAGTCGCCGTTCCCGCTCTGGACGCGCTGATCGCCTCCGGGCGGCACGAGGTGGCCGCCGTGGTCACGCGGCCCGACGCACCGGCCGGGCGGGGGCGCAGGCTGGTCGCCTCGCCCGTGGCCGAGCGGGCGGCGGAGGCCGGCATCGAGGTGCTCAGGCCGTCGAAGCCGCGCGATCCCGAGTTCCTGGAGCGGCTCAGGGAGATCGGGCCGGACTGCTGTCCGGTGGTGGCGTACGGGGCGCTGCTGCCGCGCGTCGCCCTCGACGTCCCGGCCCACGGCTGGGTCAACCTGCACTTCTCGCTGCTGCCCGCCTGGCGCGGGGCGGCGCCCGTGCAGCACTCCATCATGTCCGGGGACGAGATCACGGGGGCGTCCACCTTCCTCATCGAGGAGGGGCTCGACTCCGGACCCGTCTACGGCACCGTCACCGAGGAGATCCGGCCCACCGACACCAGCGGGGACCTGCTGACGCGGCTCGCCTTCGCCGGGTCCGGGCTGCTCGCCGCCACCATGGACGGCATCGAGGACGGCACCCTCAAGCCCGTGCCGCAGCCGACCGACGGCATCACCCTCGCCCCGAAGATCACTGTCGAGGACGCCAGGGTCGAGTGGTCGGCGCCCGCGCTGCGCGTCGACCGGGTGGTCCGGGGCTGCACCCCCGCCCCCAGCGCCTGGACCACCTTCCGCGGCGAGCGGCTCAAGCTGATCCAGGTCACGCCGGTGCCCGAGCGGACCGATCTCGCGCCGGCCGAGATCGCCGCCGGCAAGAACAGCGTGCACGTGGGGACCGGGTCGTACGCCGTGGAACTGCTCTGGGTGCAGGCCCAGGGCAAGAAGCCGATGCGGGCCGCCGACTGGGCGCGCGGCGTGCGCATCGGCGCCGGGGAGACCCTCGGAGCCTGAGCCCCCCTCCCAGCAGCGGCTTTCCGGCGTACCCGGCGTACGCTTGAAGGCCGCACCATTCCCGTACCCGGAGCACCTTTTTCGTGAGCGAGCAGTCCCGGCGGCCGCGCAGACCTGCCAAGCCCTACCGCCGTCCCCAGAAGGACCCCGTCCGCATCCTCGCCTTCGAGGCGCTGCGCGCCGTGGACGAGCGGGACGCGTACGCCAACCTCGTACTGCCGCCGCTGCTGCGCAAGGCCCGGGAGAAGGAGGGACCGGAGAGGTTCGACGCGCGGGACGCCGCGCTCGCCACCGAGCTGGTGTACGGGACGCTGCGCCGGCAGGGGACGTACGACGCGATCATCGCCGAATGCGTCGACCGGCCGCTCCGTGAGGTCGACCCGCCGGTGCTCGACGTGCTCAGCCTCGGGGTGCACCAGCTGCTCGGGACCCGGATCCCCAGCCACGCCGCCGTCTCAGCCTCCGTCGAACTCGCCCGTGTGGTGCTGGGCGACGGGCGGGCCAAGTTCGTCAACGCGGTGCTGCGCAAGGTCGCCCACGACGACCTGGAGGGGTGGATCGCCCGCGTCGCACCCCCCTACGACGACGATCCCGAGGACCACCTCGCCGTCGTCCACTCGCACCCGCGCTGGGTCGTCTCCGCTCTCTGGGACTCGCTGGGCGGCGGCCGCGCCGGCATCGAGGAACTGCTGGCCGCCGACAACGAACGTCCCGAGGTGACGCTGGTCGCCCGGCCCGGCCGGGCCACCCCCGAGGAACTGCTGCGCGAGGACGCGGCCGTGCCGGGGCGCTGGTCGCCGTACGCGGTGCGGCTCACCGAGGGCGGCGAGCCCGGTGCCGTCCCGGCCGTGCAGGAGGGCCGTGCCGGCGTCCAGGACGAGGGCAGCCAGCTGGTGGCCCGCGCGCTGGCCGACGCGCCGGTCGAGGGGCGCGACGAGAAGTGGCTGGACGGCTGCGCCGGGCCCGGCGGCAAGGCGGCGCTGCTCGCCGCGCTCGCCGCCGAGCGGGGGGCTTCGCTGCTCGCCTCCGAGAAGCAGCCGCACCGGGCCGGACTGGTCGAGAAGGCGTTGCACGGCAACCCGGGGCCGTACCAGGTGATCGCCGCCGACGGCACCAGGCCGCCGTGGCGGCCCGGCAGCTTCGACCGGGTCCTGATGGACGTCCCCTGCACGGGCCTGGGCGCGCTGCGCCGCCGCCCCGAGGCACGGTGGCGCCGCCGCCCCGAGGACCTCGAGAACTTCGCCCCGCTCCAGCGCGCCCTGCTGCGCACGGCCCTGGACTCGGTACGGGTGGGCGGGGTGGTCGGCTACGCGACCTGTTCCCCGCACCTGGCGGAGACGCGGGCCGTGGTCCAGGACGTGCTGAAGCAGCGGCCGGACACGGAACTCCTGGACGCCCGTCCGCTGCTGCCGGGCGTACCGGAGCTGGGCGAGGGGCCCGATGTGCAACTGTGGCCGCACCTGCACGGCACGGATGCGATGTATCTGGCCCTGATCCGGAGGACGGGCTGAGGGGACGGGCTGAGGGGACGGACCCCGGCCGAAGGCCGGGCCCCGAACCTGATTCGGCCCACCACGTCTGGGCATGGCACGCTTGGGGCATGGCCGTGCAGATCAACCCCAGCATCCTGTCCGCAGACTTCGCCCGCCTCGCGGACGAGGCGAAGGCGGTCGAAGGCGCAGACTGGCTCCACGTCGACGTCATGGACAACCACTTCGTCCCGAACCTCACGCTCGGCGTGCCGGTCGTAGAGTCCCTGGCCCGTGCTACGGACACCCCGCTGGACTGCCACCTGATGATCGACGCCCCCGACCGGTGGGCACCCCAGTACGTCGAGGCGGGTGCTTCTTCCGTCACCTTCCACGTCGAGGCGGCCGCCGCCCCCGTGCGGCTCGCGCGGGAGATCCGGGCGAAGGGGGCCCGCGCCTCCATGGCGCTCAGGCCCGCGACGCCGATCGAGCCGTACGAGGATCTGCTCCCCGAGCTGGACATGCTGCTCATCATGACGGTGGAGCCGGGTTTCGGCGGTCAGGCCTTCCTCGACATCATGCTGCCGAAGATCCGCCGCACCCGGGAGATGATCAGCAAGCACGGACTGGAGCTGTGGCTCCAGGTCGACGGAGGAATTTCGGCGTCGACGATCGAAAGGTGCGCGGACGCCGGAGCCGATGTTTTCGTGGCAGGTTCCGCGGTGTACGGGGCAAACGACCCGGCAGAGGCGGTACGTGCACTGCGCACCCAGGCGGAGACGGCCACCGCCCAGGCGTCCTGGGCGTGCGACCACTGAGGTACGGGAACGTGAACGGCTCCGATCAGGGCTGATCAAGTGCGCCGGATCTGCAAGGATGAACGGCGTATCCAGAGTGTGAACAGCAGTGAGGAGATGGCCGTGTCGGGTATGTCGGCGGGCCGGTCAGCCATGCGGATGGGACCCGCTGAGCTGGTGCAGGCGGCGGCCATGGCCCGCCGCTTCTACCTCGAGGGCAAGTCCAAGATCCAGATCGCCGAGGAGTTCGGCGTCAGCCGCTTCAAGGTGGCGCGTGTTCTGGAGACTGCCCTCGAAAGGGATCTCGTACGCATCGAGATCCGGGTGCCGGCCGAACTGGACGCCGAGCGCTCCGACGCGCTCCGCGCCCGCTACGGATTGCGGCACGCCGTGGTGGTCGAGTCCCCGGCCGAGGCGGAGGAGACCCCCGACCCCGAGAACCTCGGCGAGGTGGCCGCCGACCTGCTCGGCGAGCTCGTCAACGAGGGGGACGTGCTGGGCCTCGCCTGGGGCCGGTCCACGATCCACATGGCGGCGGCGCTGGACCGGCTGCCGCCCTGCACGGTGGTGCAGCTGACGGGTGTGTACGACGCCGGGACCTCCGAGCGCGGCTCGGTGGAGGCCGTCCGGCGGGCCGCACAGGTGTCCGGCGGCGACGCCCACCCCATCTACGCGCCGATGCTGCTGCCGGACGCGGCCACCGCGGCGGCGCTGCGCAACCAGACCGGGATCGCCCGGGCCTTCGAGTACTTCGACAAGGTCACGGTCGCCTGTGTCTCCATCGGCTCCTGGGAGCCGGGGATCTCCACGGTGCACGACATGCTGAGCGACGAGGAGCGCGCGCACTACGCCACGCTCGGTGTGGCCGCCGAGATGGCCGCGCACCTCTTCGACGCCGACGGCCGCAGGGTCGGGCGTGACCTGGGGGAACGATGCATCACGGTCAAGGCCGACCAGTTGCGCCGGATCCCCGAGGTCGTCGCGATCGCGGGTGGGCAGCGCAAGGCGGCCGCGATCGACGCGGTGCTCAGGTCGGGGCTGGTCACCAGCCTCGTCACCGACACCTCGGCCGCGGACTACCTGATGACGGCGGGCACCACCCCCAAGCCCGCGCTGAACCGCGCGGACCCGGACGGCCCCTGAGGCACAGCGCCGCGGCGGCTGTCGTTTCGGACTGACAACGCTGCCGCGGCACTCTGCCGGGCTCGGGTGCCGTCTGGGCGCCGTGCCCTCCGCTCCCTGAGCCTGCCTGGACTCCGGGCCCGCTTCGACCCCCGGCTCGCCTCGGCCCGGAATCCGTTGGTTTTCGGCCCGGCGGGTTCTCAGCCCTGCTTCGGGAGTGACGCGTCGATCAGGGTCGCGGCTGCTTCGCGGGCGACCGTGCCTGCCGACGGGTCGCGGTCCATCCGTGCGGACACCCCGCCCCCGTCGTACAGCAGGTGGAGCTGGTGGGCGAGTGCCTCGGGGTGCGGGGCACCGGCGTCCCGGGCGAGTTCGGTGAACAGGGTGCGGATCCAGGCGCGGGAGGTGTCGGACGCCTCCTCGATGGCGCTGCCGTGCTTCGCCTCCGCGCTCGCCGCCACGAAGGCGCAGCCGTGGTAGGTCTGCTGGGCGAACAGCTCGGCCTGTGCGTCGAAGACGGCCAGCAGCCGGTCCCGCGGGCTGCCCGCCCGCTCGACACTGCGCAGCAGCCGCTCGGTCAGCCTGGCGTGCCGCGAGTCGAGGTAGGCGCGGATGAGCTGTTCCTTGCCGCCGAAGGTGTTGTACAGCGAGGCCTTGGCGACCCCGGCGCGCTCGATGATCCGGTCGATCCCGACCGTCTGCACGCCCTCCGCGTAGAACAGCTCGTTCGCCGCCGCGAGCAGCCGCTCCCGGGCCGTGGGTGCCTTGGCACTCAACGTCTTCGTCATGCCACTCACCTTCTCCGACTCTCCCAATTCTACGGTCGGCCAGACCGGTCTACTCAGTGGTCGCGACGCCGGTCACCGGGACGTGTCCGCGGGCTCGGCGGCGTGGACGGCCGGAGTGCTGCCGGAGGCGACCCGTACCCCGGGCGCGCTCTGCGGCCGGCCGCGCAGCAGCAGGGCGGCCAGGGCCAGCAGCGCCAGGGCGATGACCACTGCGCCGTACTCCTCGGAGGTCGGGACCAGGCCGCCGCCGTGCACCACCAGCACTCCGGCGACGACGGACGGGACGCCCATGCCCAGGTAGGAGACGACGAAGAGCAGGGACAGCACGCCCGAGCTCTCGTGCGGCCTGGTCAGCGGCATCACCGTGCGGATCCCGCCCTGGAAGCCGCTGCCGAACCCGAGGCCGGCCACGGCCGTCCCGGCGAAGAACAGCACCGGCTCACCCTGGTCGACGGCCACCAGGGTGAGCGTCACCCCGGCGATGAGGGCCGCGACACCGGTGTACATCACGGTGGTCGCCGAGGCGGCGCGCAGGACGAGGACCGAGCTCGCCGCCACGAACGCCAGGACGAAGAGGCCGAGGCCGCCGTAGACGGCGGAGGTGGAGCCGACCAGGGTGCGGACCAGGGCCGGTCCGAGGGAGCCGTAGAACCCGGCCAGCGCCCAGACGGCGAACATGACGGGGGCGGTCGCCAGGACGGCACCGCGGACGGTCCGCGGGAGTTTGATCTCGGGCACCAGGCTGGCCGCCGCGCCGGGCTTGCGGGTGACGGTCTCGTCGATCAGGGCGACGGCGACGGCCTGGGCCGCGAACACGGCCAGCAGGCCGAAGTAGACGGTGTGGGTCGGGGCGGGCAGGTACTGCACGACGAACCCGCTGACCAGAGCGCCCGTCGCGGTGCCGACACCAGGTGCGAAGGCGTTCGCCAGCGTGCCGCGGGCGCGGTTGATGTCCATCATCCCGGCTCCGATCGCACCGAGCGCGGCGCCGGTCGACAGACCCTGCACCACGCGGGCGACGAGCAGTTCGCCCACTCCTGTGGCGGTGGAGAAGAGCAGCATCGCGGCGGCCTGGGCGGCGATCGCGGCGATCAGCACCGGGCGGCGGCCGACGTGGTCGGACAGCTTGCCGAGGACCAGCAGGCCGGAGAGCACGGCGATCGCGTAGACGCCGAAGACGACGGTGGTGGTGATCGGGGTGAAGCCCCATTCGGCCTGGTAGGTCGCGTAGAGGGGAGTCGGCGCACTGGAGGCGGCGAGGAAGGAGACGACGACGGAGGCGAGCACGTAGAACGCCGCCCGGGGCGGGATCGGCTTGCCGGGAGCGGTGGCGCGCTCGGTTCGCTCGGGGGATGCGAGATGGTTCATCGGGGATCCTTCGCGGGGACGGGGCCGAGGAGCGTCGGTTTCGGAGCCGGTTATGAGTAGACCGGTCTGTTCATCTGACCACGTCAACCAGATAGACAGGTCTGTCTATTCCCGTTGTCGGAAAGAATTCGGAAGGCGGCCGACGGCCTTCGGCCCCGAGGATGTGTACGACAGGCCCAGCGCCGAGCGCAGATCGCACCGGGAGGACACGTTGACCACTGATCCCCGACCCATGCCGGGAGCCGAACCACAGCCCGTGCTCTGCCCGTTGACCACCGCCGCGATCTTCCTGGTGGTCACTGTCCGCCCCGGCGGGGAGGAGACCGCACGGGACGTGCTGGGCGATCTGCGCGCGCTGGAGCGCAGCTTCGGGTTCGGTGCGCCGGAAGCCTCCCTGAGCTGCGTGGCGGGCATCGGCTCCGACGTCTGGGACCGCCTGTTCGACCACCCTCGTCCGGCCGGTCTGCACCCCTTCCAGCGTCTTGAGGGGCCCCGGCACACGGCGGTCGCCACCCCCGGCGATCTCCTCTTCCACCTCCGGGCCACCCGCTTCGACCTGTGCTTCGGGCTCGCCGCCGAGATCATGCACCGGCTGCGCGGCGCGGTCACCGTCGAGGACGAGGTGCAGGGCTTCAAGTACCTCGACGCCCGCGACCTGCTGGGCTTCGTCGACGGCACCGAGAACCCGGTCGGGGCCGCCGCCGGCAGGGCCGTGCTGATCGGCGAGGAGGACCCCGCGCACGCCGGCGGCAGCTATGTCGTCGTCCAGAAGTACGTCCACGACCTCGACGCCTGGAACGCCCTGCCGGTCGAGACCCAGGAACGGATCATCGGCCGCACCAAGGCCACCAACCTCGAACTGGAGGAACCCGCCTCCCACGTGGACCTGAACACCATCACCGGACCGGACGGCGAGGAACAGCAGATCCTCCGCGACAACATGCCCTTCGGCAGCCCCGGCCGCGGCGAGTTCGGCACCTACTTCATCGGGTACGCCCGTACCCCGGACGTCACGGAGCGCATGCTGCGCAACATGTTCCTCGGCACCCCGGACGCCACCCACGACCGGATCCTCGACTTCTCCACGGCGGTCACCGGCACCCTCTTCTTCGTACCCTCCGGCGACTTCCTGGACGACCTCCCGGCGGCCCCCTCCGGATCCACCGCACGGGTGGTCCTCCCGACTCCTCCCGGACGCCGCTGAGGTGACGACGAGCCCGCAGCTGGTCACGCTCGACCTTGCCGGGGCCGCGGACAAGGCAGACGTCATGGACCGTGCCGTGTCCGCGCTGGGCCTGCCCGACTGGGTTCGGCCGGAACTGGGCCGCCCTCGCCGACAGCCTCCGCGACCCCTCGGTGTGGCCACCCCGGGCAGTGGACCGAGGGCTCCTGGTGGTCGTCACCGGCTGGCAGGAGTACGCCTGACCCCTTTGGAGGTTCCTCCGAGACCCCCCCTGACCTGCCTGGATGTTCGTCCCGGGCATCACATGCCGGTGCCCATGGGAGAATGAAGTACGTGCTTTTCCCTCTGGCCGGCCGGTCCGGGGGTCACCTCTGATCGACTGGGATGTGCGGCACGTGCGTTTCCTCAATGACATCCAGCCCGCGTACGACCTGACGTACGACGACGTCTTCATGGTGCCGAGCCGCTCCGCGGTCGGCTCGCGTCAGGGCGTGGACCTCGGCTCGCCGGACGGCACCGGCACCACGATCCCGCTGGTCGTCGCCAACATGACCGCGATCGCGGGCCGGCGGATGGCCGAGACGGTGGCCAGGCGCGGTGGACTCGTCGTGATACCGCAGGACATCCCGATCGACGTGGTCACCGATGTCATCACCTGGGTGAAGAGCCGCCACCTGGTGCTCGACACCCCTATCGTGCTCGCCCCGCACCAGACCGTCGCCGACGCGCTGGCCCTGCTGCCCAAGCGGGCGCACAACGCCGGCGTGGTCGTCGACGAGGACGGCCGTCCCGTCGGCGTCGTCACCGACCGGGACCTCAGCGGTGTCGACCGCTTCACCCAGCTCGCCGAGGTCATGTCCCGCGACCTGCTGCTCCTCGACGCCGACATCGACCCGCGCGAGGCGTTCAACAAGCTGGACGCGGCCAACCGCAGGTACGCCCCGGCCGTCGACCGGGACGGCAAGCTCGCCGGCATCCTCACCCGCAAGGGCGCCCTGCGCGCCACCCTGTACACCCCGGCGACCGACGCGAACGGCAGGCTGCGCATCGCCGCCGCCGTCGGGATCAACGGTGACTTCGCGGACAAGGCCGAGCAGCTGCTCCGCGCGGGCGTGGACACGCTCGTCATCGACACCGCGCACGGCCACCAGGAGTCGATGATCAGCGCGATCAAGCTGGTCCGCGACCTCGACCCGCAGGTTCCGATCGCGGCCGGCAACATCGTCTCCGCCGACGGCGTCAAGGACCTGATCGACGCGGGCGCCGACATCGTCAAGGTCGGGGTGGGCCCCGGCGCGATGTGCACCACCCGCATGATGACCGGCGTGGGCCGGCCGCAGTTCTCGGCGGTCCTGGAGTGCGCCGCCGAGGCGCGGAAGTACGGCAAGCACGTCTGGGCGGACGGCGGTGTCCGGCACCCCCGTGACGTCGCCATGGCACTGGCCGCGGGCGCGTCCAACGTGATGGTCGGCTCCTGGTTCGCGGGGACCTACGAGTCACCGGGGGACCTCCAGCAGGCCGCCGACGGACGGCTGTACAAGGAGTCCTTCGGCATGGCCTCGGCGCGGGCGGTGCGCAACCGCACGTCCGACGAGTCGGCCTACGACCGGGCCCGCAAGGCGCTCTTCGAAGAGGGCATCTCGACGTCCCGGATGTTCCTCGACCCGGCCCGGCCCGGAGTGGAGGACCTGATCGACTCGATCATCGCGGGGGTGCGGTCCTCCTGCACGTACGCCGGTGCGGCGTCCCTGGAGGAGTTCGCCGAGAAGGCGATCGTGGGGATCCAGAGCGCGGCCGGCTACGCGGAGGGCAAGCCGCTGCACGCCAGCTGGAGCTAGGCGCGTCGGGCTCGTGTTCTACTTCGGGTACGGCTACCGCCGGTCCCGTCCTGCGCCGTCCGAAAGCTGAACGACCCCTTGCTGAACGATCTCGACGAACGCATCGTGCACGCCCTCGCCGAGGACGCCCGCCGCTCCTACGCGGACATCGGGCAGCTGGTCGGCCTGTCCGCGCCCGCCGTGAAACGCCGCGTGGACCGGCTGCGCGCGACCGGGGCGATCACGGGGTTCACCGTACGCGTCGATCCGGCGGCCCTCGGCTGGGAGACCGAGGGGTTCGTCGAGATCTACTGCCGGCGCAACACGTCTCCGGAGACCATCCAGCGGGGGCTGGAGCGGTACCAGGAGGTGGTGGCCGCGTCGACGGTCACCGGTGACGCCGATGCGGTCGTGCAGGTGTTCGCGTCGGACATGCGGCACTTCGAGAGGGTGCTGGAGCGGATCGCCGGGGAGCCGTTCGTGGAGCGGACCAAGTCGGTACTGGTGCTGTCCCCGCTGCTGAGGAGGTTCTCTTCGGGGGCTCCGGGGTGAGAGCGGGGCCGGGTGGGGGTTGTTCGCGCAGTTCCCCGCGCCCCTTCAGGGCGCGGTACCATCGCCGACCAAGGGGCGCGGGGAACTGCGCGACCAGCCACGGATCACCCGCAGTCGGCCCACGACCGCACCCCCCCCGAGCTCTACTCCGCGGTCTTCCGCGCCAGCGGGTTGCTGCCGATCGAGTTGTGCACGCTGAAGCTCACCGCGTCCGACCGGTACCGGTCGTCGGACCATTCCACCGGCCGCCCCTCGCGCGTCGTCGTCACCCGCCGCACCCGCAGCAGCGGGCTCGACCGCCGCACCCCGAGCAACCCGGCGTCCCGTGCGCCGCAGGCGACCGCGTCGATGACGTGCTCGCCGTACGCGAAGACCAACCCGGTGTCCTCGTAGAGACGTTGGGTCACCGACGGGCACTCCGGCTCTATCTCCGCCACCGCCGGGGAGATCCAGTCCGCGTACACCGTGCGTTCCAGCAACACCGGTTCACCGTCCAGTCCGCGCACCCGCAGTACGTGCAACACCAGTGTGCCGACCTCCAGTTGGAGACGGACGGCGTCCTCATGCGAGGCGGGCCGGTACTCCTGGGACACCACGTGCCCCGTCGCCTCGCGGCCCATCGCCCTGGCCCACTGCGCGAAACTCCGCAGCTCCGCGAAGCTCTGGCTGCGGCGGCTGGTCAGCACCACCCGGCGGGCGCCCTGGCGGGAGCCGATCAGCCCCTCGGAGGTGAGCGCGGCGACCGCCTGGCGGACCGTGCCGCGTGAGACGCCGTACTGCGCCGCCAACTCCGTCTCCGAGGGCAGTCGGCTGCCGACGGTGAACTCCTCACGGTCGATGGCGTGCCGCAACTCGTCGGCGATCTCCTCGTGTCGCGCCGTCATGCTTCCCCTCTGAGTAGGCCGCTGTGCACAGCGTGACCAGCCTAATCGACATCCCCGGGTGAGTCGTGTCAGCCCATGTCCGGTCAGGATTGTGCAGGGAATAAGGGGACGGAGTTTCGCCGCCGTTCATGCAGGGGAAACCCACGGCGGGCGTACTGAGGCCAACTTGTTCAGACAAGTTGCCCGGTGCCATCCGCAGCGCCACCCACCCTCGTGCGTACTCCCTGGAGAGACCGTGACCGTGTCCCTGCCGAGAACCGCCCTCCTCGGCGGCTCCCTCGCCGCCGTAGCGGCGCTCGCCCTGAGCGCCTGCGGCGCCGCTCCCGACAACGCGTCGTCCACCACCTCCGGTGGCAGGAGCGCCGCCACCGCCACCTCCGCCGCCGACCTCGGCGGCATGGACAAGCTGGTCGCCGCCGCCAAGAAGGAGGGCACGCTGCACATCATCGCGGTGCCCCGCGACTGGGCGAACTACGGCGCGATCATCGACGGCTTCCAGAAGAAGTACGGCATCAAGATCGAGGACGAGAGCCCCGACGGATCGAGTCAGGACGAGATCAACGCCGTGACCTCGCGCAAGGGCCAGGACCGGGCGCCGGACGTCCTCGATCTCGGTTCGTCGTTCGCGCTCAGCGCCGCCCAGCAGGGGCTGCTCGCCCCGTACAAGGTCACCTCGTACGCCGACATCCCCGAGGGCCAGAAGGACCCGCAGGCCCGCTGGTACAACGACTACGGCGGCTACATCTCCATCGGCTGCGACGCCAAGCGCGTCAAGACCTGCCCGACCACCTTCGCCGACCTGCTGAAGCCGCAGTACAAGGGACAGGTCGCCCTCAACGGCAACCCGACCAAGTCCGGTTCGGCGTTCGGCGGCGTCTACGCGGCGGCGCTCGCCGGCAAGGGCTCCTTCGACGACATCCAGCCGGGCCTGGACTTCTTCGCCAAGCTGAAGAAGAACGGCAACTACACGCCCGTCGAGTCCACCCCGGCCACCGTCGAGAAGGGCGAGACGCCCATCTCCATCGACTGGGACTACCTCAACGCGGGCTACGCCGACGAGTTCAGGTCCAAGGGCGTGGACTGGAAGGTCGCCATCCCGGCCGACGGCCAGTACGCCCAGTACTACTCCCAGGCCGTCAACAAGGACGCCCCGCACCCCGCGGCCGCCCGCCTGTGGCAGGAGTACCTGTACAGCACCGAGGGCCAGAACCTGTGGCTCAAGGGGTACGCGCGTCCGGTCCTGATGTCCGCCATGGAGAAGGCCGGCACGCTCGACAAGACCGCCGCCGCCAAGCTCCCCGCGGTCACCGGCACCCCGTCCTTCCCGACCGAGGCCCAGCAGGACAAGGCCAAGACGGTCCTCTCGTCGGGTTGGTCGAAGGCCGTATCCGGATGACGGCCACGCTCACGCGGGCCGACGTGGCGACCGCCGCTTCCCAGAAGCGGCGGCGCCGCGCCCCCGGCTGGCTCGCCGTCGTCCCGCTGCTCGCCTTCACGGCCGTCGCCTTCGGACTGCCGGCCCTGGCCATGCTGAACGGCGCCTTCACGGTCAAGGACCCGGCTGGCGGGGCGAGTTCGTACACGACGAGCAACCTCGGCGACTCGCTCCAGGGCCCCTACCTCACCGCCCTCGTCGGCAGCGTCAAGCTGTCCGCGCTCTCCGCCCTCATCGCCGCCGTCCTCGGACTGCCGCTCGCGCAGGCCGTCGTCGGCTCGCGCTCCCGGGTGCTGCGCGAGGCCGTGCTCACCGCCTCCGGCGTGCTCGCCAACTTCGGTGGCGTGCCGCTGGCGTTCGCGTTCGTCGCGACCCTCGGCAACGCCGGTGTGCTGACCGTGCACCTCGGGCTCGCCCGCCACGGCTGGGACCTGTACAGCTTCTGGGGACTCGTCCTCGTCTACCTGTACTTCCTGATCCCGCTGATGGTCCTCACCATCACCCCGGCCCTGGACGGACTGCGCGCCCAGTGGCGGGAGGCCGCGCTCAACAACGGCGCCACCGGTGTGCAGTACTGGCGGTACGTGGCGCTGCCCGTGCTCGCCCCCTCGCTGCTCGGCGGCCTGGTGCTGCTCTTCGGCAGCGCCTTCGCGGCCTACGCCACCGCCGCCGCCATGGTCGGCAGCGCGGTCCCGCTGGTCACCCTGCAGATCGCCGACGCCCTCTCCGGCAACGTCCTGGTCGGCCAGGAGAACGTGGCCCTCGCCCTGAGCCTGGACATGGTGCTGGTGGCGGGCCTGGTGATGGCCGTGTACCTGCCCCTGCAACGACGGAGCGCCCGATGGCTCGACGCCTGACCCCCTGGCGCTGGGCCGTCCTCGGCCTGGCCGCCGTGTACTTCCTGGTCCCGCTGGCCGCCTCCGTGCTCTTCACGGTGGACGTGCCCGGCCAGGGCGTCACCTTCGACGCCTACACCCAGATCATCTCCGCCGACGGCTTCCTCTCCAGCCTGCTGCTCTCCCTGGAACTGGCCGTCGCCACCATCGTCGTCGTGCTGCTGCTGTTGGTCCCCGCCGTGGTCGCGCTGCGGCTGAGCGCGCCCGAGCTGCGGCCGGTCGTCGAGATCGTCTGCTCGCTGCCGCTGGTGGTGCCGCCGATCGCGTTCGTCGCCGGCATCGTGACCGTGCTCAAGTGGGGCCCGGACCATTTGTCCCGGACCCCGCTGTTCGAGACGTTCGTCGCCGTGCAGAACCCGGATTTCCCGGTCGTCCTGGTGCTCGCCTACGTCGTGATGGCGCTGCCCTTCGTGTACCGGGCCCTGGACGCCGGGCTGCGCGCGATCGACGTGCGCACCCTCGTCGAGGCCGCCCGCAGCTGCGGTGCCTCCTGGCCGCAGGCGCTCGTCAGGGCCGTCCTGCCCAATCTCCGCGGGGCGCTGCTCAACGCGTCCTTCCTCACCCTGGCGCTGGTCCTCGGTGAGTTCACCGTCGCCCGGCTGCTCGGCTTCGAGCCCTTCGCCGTGTGGATCTACGACGTCGGCGGCTCGCAGGCCCAGATGTCCGTCGCCGTCTCCGTGCTCAGTCTCCTGGTGACCTGGGCCCTGCTCCTCGCGCTCGCCGGTGCCGGCGGCCGTGACCGAACCGCTTCCTCCCGGGGATGAACCATGAGTGTCAGCACGCCCGACAAAGCCGCAACCGTCGAATTCCGGGGACTGCGACGGGAGTTCGGCGCCACCGTCGCCCTCGACGGACTCGACCTGACCGTACGGCCGGGGGAGTTCCTGGCCCTGCTCGGTCCGTCCGGCTGCGGCAAGACCACCGCCCTGCGCATGCTCGCCGGGTTCGAACACCCCGACTCCGGCGCGGTGCTGGTCGACGGCGAGGACGTCACCCGGGTTCCGGCCCACCGTCGTGACGCCGGGATGGTCTTCCAGTCGTACAGCCTCTTCCCGCATCTCGACGCCGTCGACAACGTGGCGTTCGGGCTGCGCATGCGCAAGGTGCGTACGAGTGAACGGCGGGCGCGGGCCGCGGAGTTGCTGGACCTCGTCGGTCTCGGCGACAAGGGGGAGCGGTTCCCGCACCAGCTCTCCGGCGGTCAGCAGCAGCGCGTCGCGCTGGCCCGGGCCCTCGCCCTGCGGCCCCGGGTGCTGCTGCTCGACGAGCCGCTGTCCGCGCTCGACGCCAAGGTGCGGCTGTCGCTCCGCGAGGAGATCCGCCGGCTCCAGCAGGAACTCGGCATCACCACTCTGTTCGTGACACACGATCAGGAGGAGGCGCTGTCCGTCGCCGACCGGGTCGCCGTGATGCGCGCCGGGCAGCTGGAACAGTGCGCCGAACCCGCCGAGCTGTACGGCCGCCCCGCCACCGCGTTCGTCGCCGAGTTCGTGGGCACGATGAGCCGGATCCCGGGGACGGTCAGGGACGGCTCGGTCGAGGTGCTCGGGCAGCGGCTGCCCGTCGACGGACAGGCGCCCGGCGCGAGCGAGGTCGACGTCCTGGTGCGGCCCGAGGCCGTCCGGGTGCGCGCCGACGGCTCCGGTACGGCCACCGTCGTCGCCACCGCGTTCCTGGGCGCGGTCGTCCGGGTCACCGTACGGCTCGCCGACGGTACCGAGGCCAAGGCCGACCTGCCCGCACACGAGGCCGCCGAGCTGGGCGCCGGATCCACCGCGGCCGTCTCGTTGCCCGAGCGGCCGGTGCTCGTGGCCGAACGCGTCCAGAAGTAAACGCTTCCCGAAGTCCCGCCCGCCCCCACGTGAGGAATGACGACGACGTGACCCCCCACCCCCGGCTCCCGCTCCAGGCCGTCCTGTTCGACATGGACGGCACGCTCGTCGACACCGAGCGACTGTGGTGGGAGGCGGTGGAAAGCGTTGCCGGACGGGCGCTCGGCGAGACCGACGAGCCCGACGTACTGGGCCGTCCGGTCGAGCACACCGCCCAGTGGCTGGCCGACGCCACCGGCCGGCCCGCCGCCGGGCTCGCGGCCGAGCTGCACCGGGAGTTCGCGGACCGGGTCCGCACCGGCATCGTGCCCCGCCCCGGCGCCCTCGACCTGCTGGACGCCCTGGCCGCGGCCGACGTGCCCACCGCCCTGGTCACGGCGTCCCCCCGCGCGGTCGCCGGCCTCGTGCTCGACGCCCTCGGCCCCGGCCGCTTCGCCGCCTCCGTCACCGCCGACGACACCGGCCGCACCAAACCCGCCCCGGACCCCTACCTGGCCGCCTGCCGTGCGCTCGGCGTCGACCCGGCGGCCTGTGTGGCCGTCGAGGACACCGACACCGGGGTCGCCTCCGCCGAGGCCGCCGGGTGCGCCGTGCTGGCCGTGCCCTCGCTCGCGCCGATCGCCGGCGCGCCCGGCCGGACCGTCCGGGACACGCTGGTCGGGGTCACCCCGAAGGAGCTGAGTGAGATGGCCGTACCGGAACTGCGGGTCATGTCCTGGAACCTGTGGCTCGGCGGCAGCCGGATCACGGACCACCGGGCCAAGCAGGTCAAGACCATCCTGGACGCGCGCGCCGACGTCGTCGGGCTCCAGGAGACCGCCGGCGCCTCGGCCCGGGAACTCGCGGCGGCCCTCGGCTGGTACCACCACACGGCCGGCGAGAACCTCGGGATCATCAGCCGTTACCCGATCACCGCCCGCCTCGGCGACCCGGAGGTCGGCTTCTACGGGGTCGCCGGGGTGCGGATCGCCGTCCGCCCCGGCCGCGAGGTCGACGTCTGGACCGCGCATCTGCACTACACGCCGTACGGACCGTACGAGTACCACTTCGACGGGCTCGGGGCCGACGAGCTGGTCGCCCACGAGCAGGTGCGGCTGGGGCAGCTGCGGGAGGCGCTGCGGTGGATCGGGGACGGTGCCGTGCCGGTCGTGCTGACGGGCGACTTCAACTGCCCCTCGCACCTCGACTGGACGGCCGTCGAGTGGCCGGTGACCAGGGCCGCCGAGGAGGCCGGGTTCCACGACTCCTACCGGCAGGCGCACCCCGACCCGGTCGTGGCTCCCGGGCACACCTGGTCGCCGGTCCACCCCGTCCACGAGGACGGCGGCGGGCGGCCCGAACCGCAGGACCGGATCGACTACGTGCTGCACAGGGGGCTGCGCGTGCTCGACTCCCGGACCTGGGTCAGCGGCTCCCCGGCCCCCTGGCCCGAGGTCGCGGACAACGACTGGCCCTCCGACCACGCGGCCGTCGTGACCACGTTCGCCGTCGAGCCGTGACCGGGGCACCGCCGACGGAGATCGTGGCGCGGCGGCGGGAGCCGTGACCCCGCGCAACGAATCGCCGCCCGGCCCGCCCCGCACGCAACGAACCGCTCACCAGCGCGCAACGGCTCCTCCTTGTCCGGTTCGGCCCGCCGACCGTACGGTCTAACTGGCCCCCAGACCCCCTTCCGTACCCGGTGAGGACCCGCATGCGCACCGCCCTGCTCCAGAGCTCCGGCCGCCCCGGCTCGACCGTCGAGAACCTCAAGGTGCTCGACGAGGCCGCCGGCCGGGCCGCCGCCGCGGGAGCCGCGCTGCTCGTCACCCCGGAGATGTTCCTGACCGGCTACGCGATCGGCGACGACATCGGCCGCCTCGCCGAGCCCGCCGACGGCGACAGCGCGGACACCATCGCGGAGCTGGCCCACCGCCACGGCCTCGCGATCGCCTACGGCTACCCGGAGCGCGCCGACGGCAGCGTCCACAACTCCGTCCAGCTGATCTCCGCCGAGGGCACCCGGCTCGCGAACTACCGCAAGACCCACCTCTTCGGCTGCTTCGAACGGGACCACTTCACCCCGGGCGAGCAGCCGGTGGTCCAGGTGGAGCTGTGTGGACTGACCGTCGGCCTGATGATCTGCTACGACGTCGAGTTCCCCGAGCTGGTCCGCGCGCACGCCCTGGCCGGTACCGACCTGCTGCTGGTCCCGACGGCGAACATGCACCCGTTCCAGTTCGTCGCCGAGTCCCTGGTCCCGGTGCGGGCCTGGGAGAGCCAGATGTACGTGGCGTACGTCAACCGGGTCGGCAGCGAAGGCGAGTTCGAGTTCGTCGGGCTCTCCGCGCTGGCGGGGCCCGACGGGATCGCCCGGGCCCGCGCCGGACGCGGTACGGAACTCCTGCTCGCCGAGGCGGACCCCGCCTTCCTCGCCGCCTCCCGCGAGGCGAACCCGTACCTGAAGGACCGCCGCCCCGGCCTGTACGGGTCCCTGGCCTGACCTTCCCGCCCCTTCTTCTCTTTCTTCTTCACGCATGTCGCAAGGAGTCCGTACCCCATGACGTCCACGGTGCCCAGCGCCGTCGAGCACGCCGACGAGCAGCAGCCGCCGATCACCATGTTCGGCCCGGACTTCCCCTACGCCTACGACGACTTCCTCGCCCACCCGGCGGGCCTCGGCCAGGTCCCGGCGACCGAGCACGGCAGCGAGGTGGCGGTCATCGGGGGCGGACTGTCCGGCATCGTGGCCGCGTACGAGCTGATGAAGATGGGCCTGAAGCCGGTCGTCTACGAGGCCGACCGGATCGGCGGCCGGCTGCGGACCGTCGGCTTCGAGGGCTGCGACCCCTCGTTGACCGCCGAGATGGGCGCGATGCGCTTCCCGCCCTCGTCCACCGCCCTGCAGCACTACATCGACCTGGTGGGCCTGCGGACCCGGCCGTTCCCCAACCCCCTTTCGGCGGCGACCCCTTCGACCGTGGTCGACCTCAAGGGCGAGTCGCACTACGCCGAGACGGCCGCCGACCTGCCGCAGGTCTACCGGGATGTCGCCGCCGCCTGGAACAAGTGCCTGGAGGAGGGCGCCGACTTCTCCGACATGAACCGTGCGATGCGCGAGCGGGACGTGCCGCGCATCCGCGAGATCTGGTCGAGGCTGGTGGAGAAGCTCGACAACCAGACCTTCTACGGCTTCCTCTGCGACTCCGAGGCGTTCCGGTCCTTCCGGCACCGGGAGATCTTCGGTCAGGTCGGCTTCGGCACGGGCGGCTGGGACACGGACTTCCCCAACTCGATCCTGGAGATCCTGCGCGTCGTCTACACCGAGGCCGACGACCACCACCGGGGCATCGTCGGCGGTTCCCAGCAACTGCCGCTCAGGCTCTGGGAGCGTGAGCCGGAGAAGATCGTGCACTGGGCCCAGGGCACCTCGCTGCGGTCCCTGCACGTGAACGGCGAGCCCCGCCCCGCCGTGACCCGGCTGCACCGCGCGGCCGGCAACCGGATCACCGTGACCGACGCGAACGGCGACATCCGCACCTACCGGGCGGCGGTCTTCACCGCCCAGTCCTGGATGCTGCTCTCCAAGATCGCCTGCGACGACTCGCTCTTCCCGATCGACCACTGGACCGCCATCGAGCGCACCCACTACATGGAGTCCAGCAAGCTCTTCGTGCCCGTGGACCGGCCGTTCTGGCTGGACAGGGACGAGAAGACGGGCCGGGACGTGATGTCGATGACGCTCACCGACCGCATGACCCGCGGCACCTACCTCCTCGACGACGGCCCGGACCGCCCCGCCGTCATCTGCCTCTCGTACACCTGGTGCGACGACAGCCTGAAGTGGCTGCCGCTGTCCGCGCACGAGCGGATGGAGGTCATGCTCAAGTCGCTCGGCGAGATCTATCCCCAGGTCGACATCCGCAAGCACATCATCGGCAACCCGGTGACCGTCTCCTGGGAGAACGAGCCCTACTTCATGGGCGCGTTCAAGGCCAACCTGCCCGGCCACTACCGTTACCAGCGGCGCCTGTTCACGCACTTCATGCAGGACCGGCTGCCCGACGGCAAGCGGGGCATCTTCCTCGCCGGCGACGACATCTCCTGGACGGCGGGCTGGGCCGAGGGCGCCGTGCAGACCGCGCTGAACGCGGTCTGGGGTGTCATGCACCACTTCGGCGGAGAGACCGACCGGACCAACCCCGGCCCCGGCGACGTCTACGACGAGATCGCGCCGGTCGAACTCCCCGAGGACTAGACGGGCCGGGCCGGTGCTTTCGGCTCAGTCCCGCAGCGGGGTGAGCAGCATCCGGCCCGCGAGGCCGACCGCCGCGTCCAGTCGTTCGGCGAACTCCTCTGCCAGGCCCTCGAACCGGCGCAGCGCCCACAGTGCCCGCGCCGCCGACCAGGTCGCGTCCCGGGCCCGTTCCAGGCTCCAGGAACCGAGCAGATGGGTCAGCGGGTCGGCGACCTGCAGCAGGTCGGGACCCGGCATCAGATCCTCCCGGATCCGCTCCTCCAGGGAGACGAGAAGGTCGCCCACGCGGTCGAACTCGTCCTCCAGCTCGGCCGGTTCGCAGCCGAGGGTACGGCAGGCGTCCACCACGGCCAGCGCGAGATCGTGCCCGATGTGCGCGTTGATGCCCGCGAGGGCGAACTGCAGGGGCCGTACCCCCGGGTGCCGGCGGAACTGGAACAACGGCCGCCAGCAGGCCGGCGGACGGTGGCCGGCGGTCTCCGCGTCCACCGCCGCCAGGTACCGCTCGGCGAACCGCACGTCCAGCGTCGCCGCGGCTCTCGGATCCCCGAACCGGCCCGCCTCCAGGCGCTGTTCGACCTCCTCCGTGACGGCGAGGTAGACGCGGTTGAAGACCGCCACGCCGTCCCGCCGGGGGAGGTCCTCGTCCAGGGCGCGCATCCGGGAGACGACAGTGCCGACCGGAGCGGTGAGGTGTTCCAGCTGCGCCATGGGGGAAGGGTGCCAGCCCCGGGCCGGCGCACGTGCCGACGGGCCCGGCGCTTCCCCGGAACGGGGGAACCGCCGGTCGCGGGGACCCGCACCCGCCGGGTGCCTAGGGCTGGGCGTCGTCGTAGGAGCTGGTGCCCTCGTCGAGCAGCGGTTCCTGGGACTTGAGGTGGGCCGGGGCCATGGCGCGCAGCGCGTGGTAGCCGGTGATGACGACCAGGGTGCCGAGCGCGATGCCGCTGAGGGAGAAGGTGTCGGTGAACTTCATGCTGACGTTGCCGACGCCGATGATGATGCCCGCGGCGGCCGGGACCAGGTTCAGCGGGTTGCGCAGATCCACCTTGGCGTGCAGCCAGATCTGGGCACCGAGCAGGCCGATCATGCCGTACAGGATCACCGTGATGCCGCCGAGCACCCCGCCCGGGACGGCGGCCACGACCGCGCCGAACTTGGGGCAGACGCCGAAGAGCAGCGCGAAGCCGGCGGCGGCCCAGTAGGCGGCGGTGGAGTAGACACGGGTCGCGGCCATCACGCCGATGTTCTCGGAGTAGGTGGTGTTGGGCGGGCCGCCCACGGCGGTGGAGAGCACCGAGGCGACGCCGTCCGCCGAGATCGCCGTGCCGAGCCTGTCGTCCAGCGGGTCGCCGGTCATCTCGCCGACGGCCTTGACGTGTCCGGCGTTCTCCGCGACCAGGGCGATCACGACCGGGAGGGCGACCAGGACCGCGGACCACTGGAAGGACGGTCCGTGGAAGGACGGCAGCCCGATCCAGTCGGCCTTGCCGACGCCGGAGAGGTCGAGGCGCCAGTGATCGGTGACCTTGCCGCTCGGGCTCATCGAGTGGATCCTGCCGAAGATCCGGTCGAGGGCCCAGGACAGGACGTAGCCGAAGACCAGGCCCAGGAAGATCGCGACCCGTGACCAGAAACCACGCAGACAGACGACGGCCAGACCGGTGAACAGCATCACCAGCAGCGCCGTCCACTGGTCCTGCGGCCAGTAGGTGGCGGCGGTGACGGGCGCCAGGTTGAAGCCGATCAGCATCACGACCGCGCCGGTCACGATCGGCGGCATCGCGGTGTGGATGATCCGGGCGCCGAAGCGCTGGACGGCGAGCCCGATCAGGAAGAGCACGACGCCGACCACGAGGGTCGCGCCGGTGACCGTGGCGCTCGTCCCGCCCTGCGCGCGGATCACCGCGGCCACCCCGACGAACGACAGTGAACAGCCGAGGTAGCTGGGGACCCGGCCGCGCGTCGCCAGCAGGAAGATCACGGTCGCCACGCCGGACATCATGATCGCGAGATTGGGGTCGAGGCCCATCAGGACGGGGGCCACGAAGGACGCGCCGAACATGGCCACCACGTGCTGGGCGCCGAGCCCGACGGTGCGGGGCCAGGAGAGCCGTTCGTCGGGGCGTACCACCGCTCCGGGCGCGGGCGTACGCCCGTCGCCGTGCAGTTTCCAGCGCACGCCGAGATCCATGGTGGGGCTTCGCTTTCTTTGTACGTGAAGTCGGTCCGGACCATTGTCACGGCTACCTGGTGGTCCTACGCTCACACGGTCCTACTCATGAACTGTGTTCATATGTCTGAATAGGCGATCGGAGTGCTCGATGAGTGGAAGATCCCGCGCCGCCGTCGTCCTGACGGCACTCGCGGCTGTCGCGGCCGTGCTCGCCCCCTCCGCCCACGCGACCGCGAGGACGGACCGGGCGCCCGACACCGCCGTCCTCGACGGCGCCCGTCTCCAGCGCACCAGGGCGGAACTCGGTCACGGCGACCCGGGACTGCGCCGCGCCGTCAAGGACCTGACCGCACGCGCCGACGGCTGGCTGGACCAGGGCCCCTGGACGGTCGTCGACAAACCGAAGCCCGCTCCCGGCGGTGACGTGCACGACTACCTGAGCCAGGCGCCCTACTGGTGGCCCACCACCACACCCACCGCCGACAACCCCTGGGGCTGCCCCTATGTGCAGCGCGACGGCCAGCGCAATCCCGAGGTCGACAGCGGCACCGACCGCCAGGACGTCGAGAAGGTCTTCGACTCGACGTACGACCTCTCCCTGGCCTGGTACTACACGGGCAGGCGGGCGTACGCCGAGAAGGCAGGGCAGGTGCTGCGCACCTGGTTCCTGGACCCGGCGACCCGGATGAACCCGAACCTGAACCACGCCCAGTTCATCCCCTGCAAGTACGACGGCCGGTCGATCGGCATCATCGACTTCTCCCAGTCGTACACGAGTGTGGTCGACGCGCTCGCCCTCCTCGGCACCGGAGCCCCCGGCTGGAGCGCCCGGGACCGCGCCGGCATGCGGAACTGGAACATCGACTTCCGCGACTGGCTGAGGAACAGTGCCTTCGGCAAGGAGGAGGGCGCCGCCGCCAACAACCACGGCACCTTCTACGACATGCAGCTCGCCGCCCTCGCCTACGCGACCGGCGACAAGGCGCTGGCGAGGAAGACCGTGCTGGACGCGCGGACGAAGCGGATCGACCCGCAGATCGCGGGCGACGGCAGTCAGCCGCAGGAACTGGCCCGGACCCGGAGCTGGCACTACTCGGCCTTCGACCTGGTCGCCTACACTCGGCTCGCGGCCATCGGCCGGCATGTCGGGGTGGACCTCTGGTCCTACCGGGGGCCTGACGGGCAGGGCCTGTTCAAGGCCGTCGACTATCTGCTGCCCGCCGCGACCGGCGCCGCCGCCTGGCCGTACCCGGAGCTGGAGTTCCACCGCTACGCGGCGGCCGACGTCGTCCACGCGGCGGCCGACGCCGGTGACAGGGCGGCGCAGCAGGCGGTGCGCCGGCTGGAGGCGCCGCCCGGCGGCGACCTCTGGGCCCTGCGGCCCGCCGCCGAGCAGCTGGACTCGATCGCGGGCTGAGCCCGGCGGCCCCGAGGGGCCCGGTCCGCACCGGGCCCCTTCCCGGCCGGGGATCCTGAGCGCCCGCTTAGGATGGAGTGTCCCCGCCACTCCGTCCCCGTGCTCAGGAGCCCCGCCCGTGACCGCCGAAGCCCCGACCGCCCCCGCCCTGTCCTACGGCCGGCTGATCCCCGTCACCGTCCACTTCGACGACCTGGACGCGCTCGGGCTGCTCCACAACGCCCGTTACCCGGTGATGGTCGAGCGGGCCTGGGCCGAGCTGTGGCAGGAGCACGGCTTCGCCTTCGAGGGCGACTGGGCCGCGGCCGAGGACGCCTGCAACGCGGTCAGGGAACTCCGCATCGGCTACGAGGCACCGGTCACCCGGCCCGGCGCCTACGCCGTCCACCTGTGGCTGGAACGGCTCGGCACCACCGGCCTGACCTACGGCTTCCGGTTCTGCTCGGTGGACGGCGCGGTCACCTACGCCCGGGGCACCCGGGTCCTGGTCCGGCTGGACGCCGAAACGCTGCGCCCGGCCCCGTGGAGCGAGCGGTTCAGGGCCGCGGGTCGGGAACTGCTGCGGCCCGGGAGCTGACCTCGGCCCGGACCCCGCGCTCCCCGGACCGCAGCACGCCGGCGAACGCCACCAGGCCGAAGGTCAGCGCCGTGACCAGGCCGAACGACACCACCAGACTGGTCGCCTGAGCCACCCCGCCGATCAGACTCGGGGCGACCAGCCCCGAGGTGTAGGTGATCGTCGCGACGCCCGCGATGGCCTGGCTGGGGTTCGGTCCGGCGTGCCCGGCCGCCGCGAAGCACAGCGGTACGACCACCGCGATACCGAGACCCATCAGCGCGAACCCCGTCATCGCCACCGCCGGACGCCCCGCGAGGACGATCAGCAGCCCGCCGAGCACGGCCAGCACCCCGCCGCCGCGCACGGTGCGCACCGCGCCGTAGCGGTCGACCACCGTGTCCCCGCTGATCCGGGCGATCGCCATGGTCAGCATGAACCCCGTGGTGGTGGCCGCCGCGAGCCCGGCCGAGCTCTCCATCCGGTTCTTCAGGAACACCGCCGACCAGTCCAGGCTCGCTCCCTCCGCGAACACCGCGCAGAAGCCCACCGCGCCGATCAGCAGGGCCGAGCGGGGCGGCAGCGCGAACCGCGGCGGCGGCTCCTCGTCCGCCTCCGGCTCGAGGTCCAGGACCCAGCCGGCGGCCAGGATCCCGAGCAGGGTCAGGGTGGCCGCCGCCAGCGCGAAGTGCAGCCGGGCGTCCGAGCCCAGGTGCGCGGCGAGGGTGCCGGCCGCCGAGCCGGTCAGGGCACCCGCACTCCACATGCCGTGCAGCCCCGACATGATCGACTTTCCGAGCCGCCGCTCCACCTCGACGCCGAGCGCGTTCATCGCGACGTCGGCCGTGCCCGCGCTCGCCCCGTACACGAACATCGCCAGGCACAGCAGGTACATGTTCGTCGCGAGGGCGGGCAGTACCAGGGCCAGCGTCCACAGTGCGATCAGGCCGCGCATCGCGTTACGGCTGCCGAAGCGGTGGCTGATCCGGCCCGCCAGCGGCATCGAGCACGAGGCGCCGAACGCCCCGAACGCGAGCGCGAAGCCGAGCTGTCCCGCGCCCAGCGAGGCATGGTCCTGGATCCACGGCACCCGGGTCGCGAACGAGCCGGTGACGGCACCGTGCACGGTGAATACGGCCGCGACGGCGTACCGCGAGCGCCTCACCTCGCCCTGCCCGTGGTCCATGTCTCTCATGGTCCCGCCCTCCCCGGCCGGATGCCGCCCCGCTGTCCGCCGTAAACTATCAGGGACCCTGCCTGATAGATAGGGAGCGAAGTGGCCGTCCCGGGCCGCCCGTTCTGGGAGGATGCCCGTCATGCCCGCATCACCTAGTACCGCCCGGGCCATCAACGACCGGCTCGCGCTGGGCCTGCTCCAGCGGGAAGGGCCGCTGACGGCAGGCCAGTTGAAGCAGCTGACCGGGCTGTCCCGGCCGACCGTCGCCGACCTGGTCGAACGGCTCACCGCGTCCGGCCTGATCACGGTGGTCGGCGAGGCGGGCGAGCAGCGCCGCGGGCCGAACGCACGGCTGTACGGGATCGTCGCCGACCGCGCGTATCTGGCCGCCCTCGACGTGCGCACCGAGAGCGTCTCGGTGCTCGTCTCGGACCTGGTGGGGCGGGTGCTGGCCGAGGGGGCGGTGCCGGTCGGCCCGGAGGCGGGGAACACGGCCGCCGTCGAGCAGGCGGTGGGGCTGGTGGAGCGGGCGGTGAAGGAGGCGGAGGCCACCGGCGGGGGGCGGCTGCACACCGTCGGCATCGGGGCGCCCGGACTCGTCGACCCGGCCACCGGCGAACTCCGCGACTCCGCGGGGCTGCCCGCCTGGCACCGCCGCCTGGGCGCCGTCCTCCAGGAGCGCTTTCCCGACGCCCGGGTCAGCGTCGAGAACGAGACCAGCCTGGCCGCCCTCGCCGAGCAGCGCGAGGGTGTGGCCCGCGACCGGGACACCTTCGTCCTGCTCTGGCTGGGCGACAGCCCCGGCGCCGCCGTCGTCCTGGACGGCAGCCTGCGCCGGGGCGCCTCCGGCGCCACGGGCGAGATCGGCTTCCTGCCGGTCCCGGGCACCCCGGTGCTCCCGTCGGCGACGGACTGCTCGGGCGGCTACCACTCCCTGGTGGGAGCGGCAGCGATCACGGAACTCGCCGAACAGTGCGGGATGGCGCCGTTCGACACCGCGGCACAGGCCGTGGAGAAGGCCACCCGAACAACACCCGACGACACCGACGCACCCCTCGGAGACACGGAGAACGGCGTGACCGGCCACGAGGCCGCCGCGCTCGGCCGCCGGTCGTCGTCCCGTCCGATCCCCGGAGCCGAGGCGGACCCGGCTGCGCCCCTCGGGCGCGCGGGGAACTGCGCGACGAGCCACGGCGTTCCGGCACCCGACAACCGGCCGGTCCTCCCATCGGGCTCCCGTGCCGACGTCGACGTGTCAGCGCCCGACAGGGGCGTGGGGAACGGCGCGGCCAGCCACGACGCGCCCGCACCCGACCACCGGCCCGACCCGGCCCCCCGTGCCGAGCACTCCCGGTTTCTCGATGAGCTCGCCGACCGTATCGCCGTGGGCGTGGCCGCTGTCGTCGCCGTCCTGGACCCCGGCTGCGTGGTGCTCGGCGGAGAGGTCGGCCCGGCCGGCGGCGCGGCGCTCGCCGCCCGCGTCGAGGCCCGGCTGCGCCGGATGTCCCCGATGGCCACGGAGGTACGGGCGAGCACCCTCGGCGGCGCGGCCGTACTGCGCGGCGCCCTGCTGACCGCCCGGGAGCGCGCTCAGGACGACCTGTTCGCGCCCCCTGACCGCTGACCTGAGCCCGCGCGCCGTCAGCGCCGGGCCAGGAAATCCTCGAACGTGCCCTTCCCCACGGCCTGTTCCGGTGCCAGATGTCCACCCTCCCGCAAGGCCCGGTACGCCCCGCCGAACAACGGCACCCCGACCAGCGCCCGGCGTCGTCCGCTCGCCGCCAGGTACGCCCGCGCCAGCGACTCCAGCGACCGCACCTCGGGCCCGCCCATGTCGGCCACCCGCCCCGCCGGTCCCGCGCCGGCCAACTCCGCGAGCCGGCCGGCGACTTCACCCACCTCGATCGGCTGGTCGGCCACCCCGCGCGGCACCGGCAGCACGGGCACCTTCGCAAGCCCTTCGAACAGCGTCACCAGCAGATCGTGGAACTGCGTCGTGCGCAGCACGGTCCAGCCCAGCCCCGACTCCTCGACCAGCCGTTCCACCGCGAGCTTCACCCGGTAGTAGCCGAGCGGCACCCGGTCCACCCCCACGATCGAGATGTACAGGAGATGGCCCACCCCGGCCCGCCGCGCCGCCGCGATCAGGTTCGCCGCCGCCCGCTCGTCACCGCCCTTGGGCGTGCTCGCGCAGTGCACAACCGTTTCCGCACCGGTCAGCGCGGTGTCGAGCCCGGCCCCGCCCGTGCGCAGGTCCACGGCGTGGGGCTGGGCGTGCCGGCTGAGCACCCGCACCTCGTGGCCGTCCGCCCGCAGCCGTCCGACGACGAGCCTGCCCAGCGTTCCGGTTCCGCCGGTCACCAGGGTCGTGGTCATGTCGTTCCGTCCCTCCGGACACCGGGCGCTCCCGGCCGGAACGCCCCTCCGGCGGATACGACCCGGGGGACCCCGGAAAATGTGACATCGGCGCGACCCGGCGACGGGCAAGGGCCGTCGTCACCGCCGCCGGGCCGACCGCACCCTAAAAGGACTAGACCAGCGGGGTCAATAGGGGTGAATCGAAGTCAAGAGCGCGGGCCCGCACGGCCGTTGGGCACGCGGCGCCCCTGGTGAGAAGTCCAGCGTCACCGACTGTGAGGCAGCCCACACGGTTCCCCTGTATGGACCACCATCGGGCGTGGCACACTGGCGGTGTACCAGAAGCAGCGCACTCCGGGGTCGGTGAAACTCCGAACCGGCGGTTACAGTCCGCGACCCGTCCGCTTCCAGCGGCCGGTTGACCAGGTGAAATTCCTGGACCGACGGTTAAAGTCCGGATGGGAGGCAGTGCGCGGCGGGCGAGCATGTACATGTGCGCGCCGCCGTATCTGGTCTCGTCCGATGCCGGGCGGGACCTCGTCGGCGTCGCCCCAGTGTGCTCACCCGTACATTCTGTCGTCCTTCGACAGGCCCCGGAGTCCGCGCCCCGTTGAGGCAGGAGGACCCGGGAAGTGTTCACCGGAATCGTCGAAGAGCTGGGTGAGATCACCGCCGTCGAGAACCTCGGCGACGCCTCCCGTTTCCGGCTCCGTGGCCCCGTAGTGACAGAGGGCGCACAGCACGGCGACTCCATCGCCGTGAACGGGGTCTGTCTGACCGTCGTGGAGCACGAGGGCGACGAGTTCACCGCAGACGTCATGGCGGAGACCCTCCAGCGTTCCTCCCTCGGCGCCCTGGGCGTCGGCTCCCGCGTCAACCTGGAGCGTCCCACCGCCGTCGGCTCCCGCCTCGGCGGCCACATCGTGCAGGGCCACGTCGACGGCACCGGCGAGGTGCTGGCCCGTACCCCCTCCGAGAACTGGGAGATCGTCAAGGTCTCGCTCCCGGCCCACCTCGCCCGCTACGTCGTGGAGAAGGGCTCCATCACGGTCGACGGCATCAGCCTCACCGTCGTGGAGGCGGGCCAGGACTACTTCACGGTCAGCCTCATCCCCACCACCCTCGACCTGACCACGCTCGGCCACAAGCAGCCCGGCGACCCGGTCAACCTCGAGGTCGACGTGGTCGCCAAGTACGTCGAGCGGCTGCTTGCGAACACGCAGGGAGCGGGCAAGTGAACTGGCTGAACTCCGAGGCCTTCACCCTCCTCGGCCAGCGCATCATCTGGTCCGACATGATCGGCAACATCCTGGGGCTGATCACCCTCGCCCTCGGCTGGCAGCGCTCGCTGCTGACCTGGCCGGTGCAGTTCCTCTCCGGCCTGGTCCTGTTCATCGCCTTCTACGGCCACCTGGCCGGCAGCGCGGGCAAGCAGGTCGTCGTCATGGTGGTCGCCCTGTACGGCTGGTGGCAGTGGAACCGGAACAAGGGCCAGTCCGGCGACGGCCACATCGTCCCCCGCTTCGCCACCTGGCGTGAGCGCGGCGCGATGCTCGCCGCCGCGGCCGTCGGCACGGTCGCCGTCGCCCTGCTCTTCAAGGCCTTCCCGTCCCTGTCCTGGGACCCGTGGCCGGACGCTTACATCTTCGTCGGCACGATCGTCGCGATGTACGCCCAGGCCCGCGGCATGGTCGAGTTCTGGATCGCCTGGCTCCTGGTCGACGTGGTCGGCGTCCCCCTGAACTTCGCCAACGGCTACGCCTTCTCCGGCTTCGTCTACGTCATATACGGCGCGCTCGTCCTGTGGGGCATGCGCGACTGGTGGCTGCGCTCCCGCCAGGGCTCGCGGCCCGCTCTGGAAGGAGCACCCGCATGACCGCGGCACCCGTTCTCCACCACACCGACGACATCGACGGACTCACTCTCGACCCGGTCGAGCAGGCCATCGCCGACATCGCCGCCGGCCGCCCGGTCGTGGTGGTCGACGACGAGGACCGCGAGAACGAGGGCGACCTCGTCATCGCCGCCGAGAAGGCCACCCCCGAGATCATCGCCTTCATGATGAGCGAGTGCCGCGGCCTGATCTGCGCCCCCATGGAGAGCGACGAACTCGAACGGCTCCGGCTGCCGCAGATGGTCGAGGACAACACCGAGTCCATGAAGACCGCGTTCACCGTCTCCGTGGACGCCTCCGCCGCGCACGGCGTCACCACCGGTATCTCGGCCGCCGACCGCGCCACCACCCTCCAGCTGCTGGCGAGCGGCGAGGCCGAGCCCACCGACCTCGTCCGCCCCGGCCACGTCTTCCCGCTGCGCGCCCGTCCCGGCGGCGTCCTCACCCGCGACGGCCACACCGAGGCCGCCGTCGACCTCGCCCGGCTCGCGGGCCTGCGCCCCGCCGGTGCCATCGTGGAGATCGCCGGTGAGGACGGCCGGATGCTCCGCCTCCCCGAGCTGATCCCGTTCGCCCGCAAGCACGGCCTGACGATCATCTCCATCGCGGACCTGATCACCTACCGCCGGTCCGCCGAACCGGCCGTCCGCCGCGAGGCCGAGGTCAGGCTGCCCACCCGGCACGGCACCTTCACGGCGTACGGCTACCGCTCCACCGCCGACGGCGTCGAGCACGTCGCCCTCGTCCACGGCGAGATCGGCGACGGTGAGGACGTCCTGGTCCGCGTCCACTCCGAGTGCCTCACCGGGGACGTCTTCGGCTCCGCCCGCTGCGACTGCGGCCCCCAGCTCGACGAGGCGCTCGAACGCATCCAGGCAGAGGGCCGGGGCATCGTCGTCTACCTGCGCGGACACGAGGGCCGCGGCATCGGGCTGCTGTCCAAGCTGCGCGCCTACGAACTCCAGGAACGCGGCCGCGACACCCTCGACGCCAACCTCGAACTCGGCCTGCCCGCCGATGCCCGCGACTACCGCGCCGGCGCCCGGATCCTGGCCGACCTCGGTGTCCACAGCGTCCGCCTGATGACCAACAACCCCGACAAGAGCGACGCGCTGCTCAGCCACGGTCTCAGGATCAGCGGGCGCGAGCCGATGCCCGTGCAGGCGGGCGAGCACAACCTCCGCTACCTGCGCACCAAGCGGGACCGGATGGGCCACGACCTGCCCTGGCTGGACACGCCGGCCGTGGCCACCTGCGCGAACCAGTAGAGAAACAGCACTGAGGAGAGACGTACGTGAGCGGCAAGGGTGCACCGGAGTTGTCCGTCCGCAATGTCAGCGACCTGCGGGTCGCCGTCATCGCGGCCCAGTGGCACGAGAAGGTGATGGACGGACTGGTGGACGGCGCCCTGCGCGCCCTGCGCGAGCTGGGGATCGACGAGCCCACCCTGCTCCGCGTCCCCGGCACCTGGGAACTCTCGGTCGCCGCGAAGGTCCTCGCCGGCCGCGGCTACGACGCGGTGGTCGCCCTCGGCGTCGTCATCCGCGGCGGCACGCCGCACTTCGAGTACGTGTGCCAGGGCGTCACCCAGGGCCTCACCCAGGTCTCCGTCGACACCGGCGTCCCCGTCGGCTTCGGCGTACTCACCTGCGACAACGAGGAGCAGGCCCTGGACCGCGCCGGTCTGCCCGGTTCGAACGAGGACAAGGGCCACGAGGCGGTGACGGCGGCGGTGGCGACGGCGGCCACCCTCCGCTCAGTATCCGAACCCTGGCACTGAGCGAGGCGGCGTTTGGCGTAGTCTGGCGCTCACCATGTCCAACAAGACTTTCGAGGAGCTCTTCACCGAGCTCCAGCACAAGGCCGCCCACGGCGACCCCGCCACGTCCCGCACCGCCGAGCTGGTCGGCAAGGGCGTCCATGCCATCGGCAAGAAGGTCGTCGAGGAGGCCGCCGAGGTCTGGATGGCCGCCGAGTACGAGGGCAAGGAAGCGGCCGCCGAGGAGATCTCGCAGCTGCTCTACCACGTCCAGGTGATGATGGTCGCCCGCGGGATCTCGCTGGACGACGTCTACGCCCATCTGTGAAACCCCTCACAGACACCCCCCTTTCAGCCCTCGAAGCGAAGGAAGCCGACCTCATGCTGCGCATCGCCGTCCCCAACAAGGGTTCCCTCTCAGGCCCTGCGGCGGACATGCTGCATGAGGCCGGCTACCGGCAGCGCCGGGAGTCCAAGGAACTCCGTATCGTCGACCCGGTCAACGACGTGGAATTCTTCTACCTGCGACCCCGCGACATCGCGATCTACGTCTCCTCCGGCCGCCTCGACATCGGCATCACCGGCCGTGACCTGCTGGTGGACTCCGGCGCCAACGCCGAGGAGATCCTCCCCCTGGGCTTCGCCCGCTCCACCTTCCGGTTCGCCTCCAAGCCGGGCGCCGCGAGCACCCTGGCGGACCTCAAGGGCAAGACGGTCGCCACCTCCTACGAGGGCATCGTCGCCAAGCACCTCGCCGACAGCGGCGTCGACGCCTTCGTCGTCCACCTCGACGGCGCCGTGGAGACCGCCATCGAGCTGGGCGTCGCCGAGGTCATCGCCGACGTCGTCGAGACCGGCACCAGCCTGCGCAACGCCGGCCTGGAGGTCTTCGGCGAGCCGATCATGAAGTCCGAGGCGATCGTCGTCCGCCGCACCGGCGCCGACGCCGAGGAACCCAAGGTCCAGCAGTTCCTGCGCCGCCTCCAGGGCGTCCTGGTCGCCCGGACGTACGTGATGATGGACTACGACTGCCGGGTCGAGCAGCTGGAGAAGGCCGTCGCCCTCACCCCGGGTCTGGAGTCGCCGACCGTCTCCCCGCTGCACAACGAGGGCTGGGTCGCCGTCCGCGCCATGGTCCCCACCAAGGACGCCCAGCGGATCATGGACGACCTGTACGACCTGGGCGCCCGCGCCATCCTCACCACGGCCATCCACGCCTGCCGCCTCTGAGGGTCTGCCAGAGATGTCCGAGCTGCCCACCCTGCCCGTCACCTTCCGGCCGGGCCGCACGCGCGCGATCCTGCTCACAGCGGGTGCCGCGATCTTCCTCACCATATCCGGCGTCGCGCTGCTCCTGGAGCAGCTCGGCCCGGGGGAGAAGCTCAGTTTCGTCCTCACCGGTGCACTGATCTTCTGGGTGCTGGCGCGGCTGGCCCGCGTGAAGGTCGTCGCGGAGGAGTCCGGGGTCACCGTCGTCAACATCGCCGGCGAGCGGCACCTGGAGTGGGCGGAGATCCTCCAGGTGAACCTCCGCCCGGGTGACCCGTGGGTGTTCCTCAACCTCAGCGACGGCACCAGCCTGCCCGCGCTCGGCATCCAGCCGGGCATCGCCAGGCAGCGCGCGATCGCCGACGCCAAGGCCCTGCGAGCCCTCGCCGAGGCCCGCGCGATCCACGACCCCGAGCAGCATCAGGGCTGAGATCACGCAACTTCGGGGGCGTCTCGGGGCCGTCGACCCTGCCGCAACGGCCCCTGTCTTGATTAATCTGTTGGCGGAGGCTTTTCACGTCCCGCCTCCGCCCCTGTCGCGCGCCCCGCGCACAGGGGTTCCTGCTACCCGAGGAGTGACCCTCTCCGGCGATGGACGGATCGTCCTGTAGTACCTGCGCCGCCCCCTCCCGACATACCGCGGACCGCTGCGGCGAAGTCCGCGACGAAGCGGAGGCGGCGGCATCATGACCACCCCCCTGCTGTTCCTGGCAGCGGCGTTCCTGCTCATCCTCGCCAACGGCTTCTTCGTGGCCGCCGAGTTCGGCCTGGTCACCGTCGAACGCCCGGAGGCCGAGAAGGCCGCCGCCGACGGCGACAAGCGTGCCCGTACGGTCGTCGAATCGCTGAAGGAGCTGTCCTTCCAGCTGTCCGGCACCCAGCTCGGCATCACCATCACCTCCCTGGTCGTCGGCATGCTCGCCGAACCGGCACTGGCCGCGCTGCTGCGCGGCCCGTTCACCGCGATCGGCCTCCCCGAGGGCGCCGTCTCCGGTATCGCCGTGGTCGTCGGCATGCTGCTGGCCTCGGCCATCCAGATGGTGATCGGCGAACTCGTACCCAAGAACTGGGCGGTCTCCAAGCCCCTCCAGGTCGCGCGCTTCGTCGCCGGCCCCCAGGCCCGCTTCTCCCGGCTCTTCCGCCCGGTCATCGCCGCGCTGAACACGGTCGCCAACCGGCTCGTGCGCGCCCTCGGGGTCGAACCGGCCGTGGAGCTGGCGTCCGCCCGCACCCCCGGCGAGCTGGTCTCCCTGGCCCGGCACTCGGCTCAGGCCGGCGCCCTGGAGCAGGACACGGCCGACCTGTTCGTCCGCACCCTGTCCCTGGGCGAGCTGACCGCCCAGCACGTCATGACCCCGCGGGTGAAGGTCAGCGCGCTCCAGGACTCGGCGACCGCCGAGGACGTCGTCAACCTCACCCGGGCCACCGGCCTCTCCCGCTTCCCCGTCTACCGGGAGAAGATCGACGAGATCGTCGGCATGGCCCACCTCAAGGACGCACTGGCGGTGCCCGTGCACGAACGGCTGCACACCCCCGTGGGCCGCATCGCCCGCCAGGCGCTGCTGGTCCCCGAGACACTCCCGGTCCAGCCCCTGCTGGCACGGCTGCGCAGCGAACAGCCCATCGCGGTCGTCGTCGACGAGTACGGCGGCACGGCCGGCGTGGTCACCCTGGAGGACATCGTCGAGGAACTCGTCGGCGAGGTCCGCGACGAGCACGACAGCCCGGACGCGCCGGAACTCTCCACCGCCCCCTCCCAGGACGGCAAGCCGGCCTGGGACGTCGACGGCAGCGTCCGCGTGGACATCCTCCAGCGGATAGGTCTGGACGTGCCGGAGGGCCCGTACGAGACGGTCGCCGGACTGGTCGCCGACCTGCTCGGCCGTATCCCGGCGCCCGGCGACCGCGCGGAACTGCCCGGATGGCGGCTGTCGGTCCGCCGCGTCGGCCACTACCGTGCCGAACGCGTCCGCCTGGTCCGGGTCGCCCCCGCCGTCGCGGAGGCCGCCCGATGAGCGTCCTGCAACTGGTCTTCGCCGGGGTGCTGGTACTGGCCAACGGCTTCTTCGTGGGCGCGGAGTTCGCGCTGGTCTCGGTCCGCCGCAGCCAGATCGAACCGCTGGGCACGGCGCGGGCCCGCCAGGTGCTGTACGGCCTGGAACGACTGCCGCAGATGATGGCCGCGGCCCAGTTCGGCATCACCGTGTGCTCGCTGACCCTGGGCGCGGTGGCCGAACCGACCGTGGCGCATCTGCTGGAGCCGTTGTTCGAGGCGATCCACCTGCCCGAAGGCACGATCCACCCCCTCGGCTACGTGATCGCGCTGGCCGGTGTCGTCTTCTTCCACCTGGTCATCGGTGAGATGGTGCCGAAGAACCTGGCGATGGCGGCACCGGAGAAGGCGGCGCTCTGGCTGAGTCCCGGCCTGGTGGCCTTCGCCCGGGTGTGCCGGCCGATCACGGTCGCGCTCGGCGCCTGCGCCCAGGGCATCCTCAAGCTCTTCCGGGTGGAGCCGAAGGACGAGGTCGAGGCCGTCGTCACCAGCGAGCAGCTGAACCGGCTCCTGGAGGACTCCGGCCAGGCGGGGCTTCTCGGCCCCGAGGAGCGGGAGCGCCTGGAGGACGCGCTGGAACTGGGTTCCCGCCCGGTGACGGACGTCCTCCTGCGACGCGAGTCCCTGATCACGGTCCCGCCGTCGGTCACCCCGGGCCAGATCGTCGAGCTCACCGCCCGCACCGGGTACTCCCGCTTCCCGGTGGCGGCCGAGTCCGGTGCCTTCATGGGCTACGTGCACGTGAAGGACGTACTCGACCTGGAGGACTCGGAGCGGGCGGTGCCGCAGCAGATATGGCGGCCGATGACGACCCTGAGGGCGGAGCTGCCTCTCGACGACGCCCTCACGGTGATGCGCCGGGCCGCCACCCACCTGGCCCAGGTGGCCGACGCGAAGGGCAAGGTGCTCGGCCTGGTCGCCCTGGAGGACGTACTCGAACTGCTCGTCGGCGAGGTGACGGACCCGGCGCACCGGGAACAGCCGACGCCGCCACGGGCTCCGGAGCCGCGGGGGAGTGGGGAGCCGGAGGAGGTCATGGCCCGGTGAGGCCGTAGTCAGGCTGCGGGTGCGTGGGGGCTGGTCGCGCAGTTCCTCCCCCAGCGCCCGCCCCACCCGCAGCTACATCCCGGCCGCCGGGTCCTGCGGCCCCCGTCCCGACAGCACCTCCCCGTACGCCTGCATCAGGTCCGGCAGCCGCAACGTCGCCAGGTCGTCCCGCGACAGCGCACCCGGGTAGACGGACAGCCGCAGATCCCGGTACGCGCAGCTCTTCTCGTACAGCGTGCGCAGGAACCTGCCGTTGCCCAGTTCGTCGATCCAGCCCTGGTCGACCACGTGTCCGGCGATGGAGCGCAGCTCCTCCAGGGCCTCCTCGTCCCACGCGTCACCGTTCTCCGCGGCCAGCACCTCCCCGATGGAGGTCAGCTCCAGCGGACGGTAGGACGGGAAGTCGACGCGGGTGGTGAAACGGGAGGAGAGCCCGGGGTTGGCGGCCAGCAGACGGTCCATGCCCTCCGGGTAGCCCGCCAGGATCACCACCAGGTGGTCGCGGTTGTCCTCGGCCCGCTTCAGCAGCACCTGGAGGGCCTCGTCGCCGTACGCGTCGCCCTTGCCGTACCCCGAGTTGGACAGGGAGTAGGCCTCGTCGACGAACAGGACACCGCCGATCGCGGAGTCGATCAGTTCGTTGGCCTTCACCGCGGTCTGGCCGAGGTACTCGCCGACGAGATCGGCCCGCTGGGCCTCCACCAGATGGTCCCCGCCCAGCAGCCCCAGCGCGTAGAAGACCCGGCCGAGAATCCGGGCGACAGTGGTCTTCCCGGTACCGGACGGCCCGGAGAAGACGAAGTGGCGTTTCGGCGGCTGCACCGGCAGCCCCTGCCCGGCCCGCAACCGAGCCATGTTCAACTGCGCGGACAGCGCCTTGACCTGCCGCTTCACGGGCTCCAGTCCGACCATGCGCTCCAGTTCGGCGAGCGCCTCCTCGAGTAACGCGGGGTCGGTCGGCCCGGCCGGCAGCGGAGGCGCCGCCACCACCTTCTCGCGCACCGCCGGGTCGATCACCGACGGCATCGCCCCGGCCGGCGGCTCCGCCTCCCCGAACCGCAGGTCGCGTCCCTCCATGCCGAACAGCGGGTCGAGCAGGTCGGGCCCGTCCACCACGTCCTGCCCGGCGCCGGTGAGGGTGATCGACGCGAGGTCGGCGGTGTCGTCGTACCCGTCGCCCTCGGCTATCGCGGCCAGCCGGGCGGAGGTGTCCATGAAGGCGGGGTCGACCCGGTGCACGGCCCGGTACAGGGGGAGCGCGGCGGCGCTGCGGCCGGTGCCCTCGTGTGCCCGGGCCAGCCAGTAGCGCAGCTCCTTGCGCTGCGGCTGCTCACTGCGGCACCGCATCAGCGCCGCGGAGAGCAGGGGTTCGGCCTGTCCGTACATTTCGAGACGGACGCGGGCCATGCCGCCGAAGAGGCCCGCCTCGATGCCGAGCATGGGATCGTCGAGGAGCGGGTCGGTGTGCCGTACCAGCTGCTCCCAGTCCTTGACCAGATAGGCCCGGCAGGAGTGCAGGAAGCGGACGTGGTGGTCGGCGTCGACGGGCGGCAGTCCGGCGAGGGCCCGGTCGAGTTCCGGGACGTGTCTGCCGTCCAGCCAGTGGGAGGCGTGGGCGAGCAGCAGATCACGCGGGCTCTCCAGGACCGGCTGCACCCACCAGCCCAGCCAGTACCAGGAGTTGAGCGTACGGCGGTGCCGCCCGCGCTGTTCGCCGAAGCGGTCCCGGTGCCGGAACATCCGCAGCAGCGCGGTGGTCGTGTCGACCCGCAGCGCGTGCAGGCCGAGCCAGGCGTCGGCCATCCCGGGATCCATCCGCACCGCGGTGCGGAATTCCTCCTCGGCCTGCGGATAGGCGCCCATCGTGTAGGCGTCCACGCCTCGCAGCCAGGCGAGGTCGGCCGGGGCCTCGAGGCCCTGCGTGCCGAATTCCATCACGTCCCCCACAAACCGTGCCCCCGTGGTTGGCCCCCGGGCTCCCCCCGATGGCCGCCGTTGGTCGAACCGCTGTGCCGCGGACCGGAGTTGCAGGTGCGCGAAGCAGCCGTTCGAAGGTCGCACCGAGGGCATCGTACCTGCGGTTCCGGCGCCCGCCGAAGGGTGCCGCACAGGCCGTTTGGCGAGGCGGGAGCAGACGGGGCGCACACCGGTCGGTGACCGAGGGTGAGCGCGAGGGCGCGCGCGGCGCACGCAAAAGGGGCAAAGGGCAGAACGAAGCCCCCGATCACGGGGGAACAACCGGGGGCTTCGCGTCTGTGGGGCGGCTTCCGAGAGCCGCTTCTTGAGAACGTAAGACCTGTATGGCCTTTGGGTCAAGCAGAGTTGAGGTACTCGGGCAACTTATTCGAGGCGCGTCTTCACAAGTTCAGCACACCGCCGACGGACCGTCACGGTGGGTGACGTCTTGGTCCGGTCCAAGCGGCTTCGCGGGTCCCGGCAGTACCTCGTACCCCTGCTGCGACTGTGTCACCAGAAGATCGGCGCAGGACCGTGAGGGGTCTGCGGCGAAGTGTTCACGTTCCTCCTCGACCCACCGGGCCCAGAAGTCCCGTTGTTCCGCGCCGTCCCGTGCCCTGCCCCGGGTCCAGGACTGCTCGTGCGGCAGCTCCATCCACAGCAGCCGCGCCAGATGGGGGCGCAGCGCCCGGCGGCCGGCGCCCACCCCCTCGACGAGGACCACGGGGGCGGGTGGCAGCGGGCGGGACGGGCCGAAGCGGCGGGCCCGCCAGTCGTAGGGGGAGTAGTGCGCCGTCGCGCCCCGGCCGAGCGGCTCGATCACCTGGGTCAGCAGGCGGCCGGTCCAGCCGAACAGCTCCTCGTGGCTGGCGATGTCGTCGAGGTGCAGCACCGGCGCCCCGCCCAGTGCGTCGGCCAGTCGTCCGGCGAACGTGGTCTTCCCCGAGCCGGCGTGCCCGTCGACGGCGACGAGCCGGACCGGCCCGCAGGAAGGGGACAGCTTCTGGAGTGCGGAGGCGAGGTGGTGAATGACGATTCCCGAGGTGTGCCGCGGTGTGGGGTGTTTTCCGGAAACATTCTAGTAGTGCGGCGCATAGCGGGCGTTTGCGACCCCGGGGAAGTCGAGGTTTGAACTAATTTCGCGTCGGTCTCCAGCAACGGCCGTCAATATTTCCGACCGGCTGACCGATATGTCGAATTCGGATGTTCCCGCCCTCCCCGGCCGTGAGTAGGGTGCCTTCAGGCGTGCACGCGTCGCACGGGGACGGACAGGGGAAGATGGCCGCGGAGTTATTCGAGGGGCAGTACGTATGGCATCCGGCGGCCGATGACCGCTTCCTGGCGAGTGTATGCGTGGACGTGCGCGCCGGAAGATATCTGAACGCGCGCGAGGCGCTGGCCGAGACGCGTTCCGACTTCGCCCTGCGCGCCCACCGCTCCCTGGTCCTGGCCTCCGAGGCGGCCGGCACCGACCTGGTCGAACGCTGGCTCGCCGAGGAACCGGGACCCGAGTCGACGCTGATGTGGGCCCGGGTCGCCGTGCAGCGCGCCATCCGGGCGGCCGACGCCCACGACGAGCGGGCCGAGGCGCTGGAGCGGATCGCCCTCACCGCCTGCGAGCGCGCCGCCGCCATGAACCCCGCCGACCCCACGCCCTGGGCCGCCAAGCTGGCCATGGCCCGGCTGCACCGCCCGCACGATGCCGCCCCCGGTGGCCTGCTGACCTCGCCGCCGGGGCCCTGGCGGCTGTTCGCGCACACCCTCGGCCTCGACCCCTGGCACCGCGAGGCGCACCACCGCTTCCTCTCCTTCTTCTTCGCCCGACACGGCGGCTCGGTGACCGCGGCCTGGGACGTCGCCGCCTTCCTCGGCCAGCGGGCCCCCGCCGACTCGGCGTTACGGCTGCTGCCCCTGGTCGCGCTGGTGGAGAGCCACAACCCCACCCAACTGCTCGCCGAGCGGGTCTGGGAGCAGCCCCAGTGGCGCGCCACGGCGCTGTCCATCTACCGCAACTGGCTGCCCGCCGTGGCCGGCTACCGCTTCACCCCGGTGCTCGACCTGGCCTACCTCGCGCACGCCCTGGTCATGGCCCAGTGCGAGTTCGAGGCCCGGGCGGTCTTCGCGGCCATGGGGCCGTACGCCTCCCGGATGCCCTGGAGCGTCTTCGGCGAGCCCGCCGAACAGCTCTCCCGGTCCCGCCGCGCCTGCGGCCTGTCCGTCCCCTCCTAGTCCCTCCCGGTCCCTCCTGGCGAAAGGTCGGCAAGTGTCAGAACGCACAGCGGATCCGATCGTGCTCGACGACGACGCGACCCTGCACGCGATGGGCTATCCACGGAAACTCACCCGCCGATTCAAGGCGTTCGACAATTTCGCGATCTCCTTCACCATCATCAATATTCTTTCAGGAATCTTCTCGTCCTTCGGATTCGGTATGAACGCGGGTGGCCCCCGTGTTCTCGTGTTCGGCTGGATCGGCGTCTGCGTACTGGTGCTGTGCATCGGTGCCGCCATGGCGGAGGTCGCCTCCGCCTATCCGACGAGCGGTGCGCTGTATTTCTCCGCGGGCAAACTCGCCAAACGGCACAAGGGTGCCTGGTCCTGGTACACGGGCTGGCTCAACTTCGTGGGCCAGATCGGCGGTACGGCCGCCACCGGATACGCGGCGGCCACCTTCGTCCAGGCGTTCGTCGCCCTCCAGTGGACCTCGTACACGCCGACCGCCCACCAGACGGTGCTGATCACGGCCCTGATCATCGTGCTCCAGGGACTCGCCAACACCTACACCGTCCAGCTCGTCGCCGTACTGAACCGGATATCCGTGTGGTGGCTGCTGATCGGACTCGTGGTGATCGTGAGCACACTGACCGTGCTGCCCGACCATCACCGGTCGGCATCCTTCGTGACGCATTTCGTGAACAACACCGGCTTCACCGACGGCCTTTACGGCGGCATGCTCGGTCTGCTGGTCACCAGCTGGACCTTCACCGGCTTCGACGGCAGCTTCCACATGTCCGAGGAAACCGTCCAGGCGACCGTCAACGCCCCCAAGGGCATCATCCGTTCCATCGGCTATTCGGCGATCACCGGTCTGGTCCTGATGCTCGCCCTCGTCTACAGCATCGGTGACTACGCCAAGGTGGCGAGCTCCTCCGCGCCGCCCGTCCAGATTCTCATCGACGGGCTCGGCATGGGCTGGGCCAAGGCGATGCTGCTCGTCGTCATCGGCGCCATGCTCTTCTGCGGCCTCGCCAACCTCACCAGCAACACCAGGCAGATCTTCGCCTTCTCCCGGGACGGTGCCATGCCCGGCTCCCGGCTCTGGCACTCGGTGTCCCCCCGCACCCGGACGCCCGTCAAGGCCGTATGGCTCGCGGTGGCCTGCTCGCTCGCCCTGGTGGCGCCGGGCTGGTGGTCGCACACGGCGTTCACCGCGATCGTCAGCGTCAACGTCGTCGGTCTGTTCCTCGCCTACGCCGTGCCGGTGTTCCTGCGGCTGCGCCTCGGTGACGAGTTCCAGCCGGGGCCGTGGAACCTGGGCCGCTGGAGCAGGCCGGTCGGCTGGCTCGCGGTGGTGTGGATCCTGCTCAGCAGCGTCCTGTTCATGCTGCCGCAGGCCTCGCCGATCACGGCCGATTCCTTCAACTACGCGCCGATCGCACTCGCCGTCGTCCTGGTCGTGGCCACGGCCTGGTGGTTCGCCACCGCCCGCCGCCGCTTCCAGGGCCCGGTCAGCTACGGCGGCCCCGACGAGGTCGCCGCGATGGACCTCGTCTGACCCCTCGGCCGAACGCCCCGGCGCCCGTCCCCGGGCCGGCGCCGGGGGCTTTCAGCGGACAGGACCAATATCGGTGGGCGTGGCACGGGCGCAGGTGCTGGTAGGGGCAGGGCGCCTGTTCCATAGTGGGCGCACAGTCCCGCACCCGGACCAGCCGCGTCGTGCACCCCTGGGGGTCTTCCACCCATGAGCAGAGCCGAACAGCCGTCCCGCAGAACCGTGCTGGCAGCCGCCGCCCGCGTCGCCGCGGCTGCCGTGGCCCAAGGAGCGGTCGTCGCCGCCCCCGCGGCCGCGACACCACTGACCGACGCCGACGCCGACGCGGAGCCCACCGGCCGGGCCGGGGACACCCCCGTCGACCACTGCTCCTGGACCACCTGCGACGACTGGCGGACCGGCACCGCCAGGGGAGCCGAGGCCGTCGCCGGCGACCGCCCCGGTGTGGTCGTCGCCACCCCGGCCGGGACCACCACCTACGCCGACCCCCACACCGGCAAGAGCGCCACCTGGGAGTACGCCACCTGGACCGGCCCGGTGCACCGGCTCGCCGTCCCCGCCACCGAGGCCGTCGCCTCCTGGAACGCGGACACCCCGGCCGGCACCTGGATCCAGGTCGAACTGCACGGCACCTACTCCGACGGCACCGACACCCCCTGGTACGTGATGGGCCGCTGGGCGGCCGGCGACCAGGACATCAAGCGGACCTCGGTCGACGGCCAGGGCGACGGCAGGAGCAGCATCTCGACGGACACCTTCGCCGTCGCCGATCCCGGCGGCGGCCTGCGTCTCGCGTCGTACCAGCTGCGCCTGACCCTCTACCGGCGGCCCGGTACCAACCTCACCCCGACGGTCTGGCGGCTCGGCGCCATGGGCTCCGACGTCCCGGACCGCTTCACCGTGCCGGCCTCCACGCCCGGTCTCGCCCGGGAACTGCAGGTCCCGCGGTATTCGCAGGAGATCCACAAGGGCCAGTACCCGGAGTACGACAACGGCGGCGAGGCCTGGTGCAGCCCCACGTCCTCGCAGATGATCGTCGAGTACTGGGGCGGCCGGCCCACCCCCGCGCAGCTGGCCTGGGTCGACCCGTCCTACGCCGACCCGCAGGTCTGCCACGCGGCCCGTCACACCTACGACTACCAGTACGGGGGCTGTGGCAACTGGCCGTTCAACGCGGCCTACGCGGCCACGTACAAGGACCTCCAGGGCGTGGTGACGCGGCTCGGTTCGCTGACCGACCTGGAGACCCTGATCGCGGCCGGCATCCCGGCCATGACCTCGCAGTCGTTCCTGGCGAGCGAGCTGACGGGCGCCGGTTACGGTACCTCGGGGCATCTGATGACGGTGATCGGCTTCACCGCGGACGGCGACGTGATCGCCAACGACCCGTGCTCGCCCACCGACGACGCGGTCCGGCGGGTCTACCGGCGGCGGGAGTTCGAGAACATCTGGCTGCGCACCAGGCGCTACAACGCCGACGGCAAGGTGACCTCCGGCACCGGTGGGGTCTGCTACCTGTACTTCCCGGCCTTCCCGACGCCGGAGCAGACCAGGGCGCTCGCGGCGGTCGGCGTGCGCTGACCCGGCCTCCTGTGACCGAGCTCTCGGCCGCAAAAGCCGCAATCGGTGGCATGGTGGACGCCATGACCACGCACTCCGCCACCGCTGCCCGCGCCCGTACCGGCGGCCCGAAGGACGACGGCCCGAAGGTTCTGGAACATGTCATGGGCTGGACCCTGGTCGTGGTCATCGCCATGCTGGTCACCCAACTCGGGCTGCTGTGACCTGACGCGCGACCTGAGCT
>NZ_JBEYFC010000010.1:0-45215 GCF_040634175.1 Streptomyces sp. NPDC007162 | reverse complement strand
GGATACGTCGACGCCATCGAGCGGATCGCCATCGACCGGGTGAAGGAGCTGTTCGGCGCCGAGCACGCCAACGTGCAGCCCCACTCCGGCGCCCAGGCCAACGCTGCCGTCATGGCGGCCCTGCTGCAGCCCGGCGACACCATCCTCGGCCTCGACCTGGCGCACGGCGGCCACCTCACCCACGGCATGCGGCTCAACTTCTCCGGCCGCCTCTACAAGGTGGCGGCCTACCAGGTGGGCGAGGGCGACCACCGCGTCGACATGGCCCGGGTCCGCAAGCTCGCCCACGAGCACCGGCCGAAGCTGGTCGTGGCCGGCTGGTCGGCCTACCCCCGCCACCTGGACTTCGCGGAGTTCCGTCGGATCGCGGACGAGGTGGACGCCTACCTGATGGTCGACATGGCGCACTTCGCCGGCCTGGTCGCCGCCGGCCTGCACCCCTCCCCCGTACCGCACGCCCACGTGGTGACCACGACCACCCACAAGACGCTGGGCGGTCCCCGCGGCGGGGTGATCCTGTCCACCGCGGAACTCGCCAAGAAGATCGACTCCGCGGTCTTCCCGGGCCAGCAGGGCGGCCCGCTCGAACACGTCGTCGCGGCGAAGGCCGTGGCGTTCCGGATGGCCGGCCGGCCGGAGTTCGCGGACCGGCAGCGCCGCACCCTGGAGGGCGCGGCGATCCTGGCCGGACGGCTGCTGGCCGAGGACACCAGGGCGGCCGGGGTCAGTGTGCTGACCGGCGGCACCGACGTGCACCTGGTCCTGGTGGACCTGCGCCACTCCGAACTCGACGGCAGACAGGCCGAGGACCGGCTGCACCGGGTCGGCATCACCGTCAACCGCAACGCCGTCCCCTTCGACCCGCGTCCCCCGATGGTCAGCTCCGGTGTCCGCATCGGCACTCCGGCCCTGGCCGCCCGCGGCTTCGGCGCGGAGGAGTTCACCGAGGTCGCCGACATCGTCGCCACGGCCCTCCTGCCCGGCTTCGACGACCGGACCGCCGCCGAACTGCGCGACCGCGTCCAGGTCCTGACCGATCGCTTCCCGCTCTACCCCGCCGCCCCGCGGCCCGTGGCCGAGGAGGCCGTCCAGTGACGCACCCGCGCGACAACGCCCCCGGCAGGACCGGCACCACCGCCCCCGCCACCCCCGGCGACGCCCTCCCCGACCACCCCGAGTTCCTGTGGCGCAACCCCGACCCCAAGCGGTCGTACGACGTGGTCGTCGTCGGCGGCGGCGGGCACGGGCTGGCGACCGCCTACTACCTGGCCAGGAACCACGGCATCACCAACGTCGCCGTGCTGGAGAAGGGCTGGCTCGCGGGCGGCAACATGGCCCGCAACACCACGATCATCCGCTCCAACTACCTCTGGGACGAGAGCTCCGGCATCTACGAGCACTCCCTCAAGCTCTGGGAGACCCTCGAGGAGGACCTCGACTACCCGATCCTCTTCAGCCAGCGCGGCGTGCTCAACCTGGCGCACACCCTCCAGGACATCCGTGACAGCAAGCGGCGCGTGTACGCCAACCAGCTCAACGGCATCGACGCCGAGTGGCTGGAGCCGGACGAGGTCGCCAAGGTCTGCCCCATCGTCAACATCTCGCCGGACGTGCGGTATCCGGTGCTCGGCGCCACCTACCAGCCGCGCGCGGGCATCGCCAAGCACGACTACGTGGCCTGGGGCTTCGCCCGCAAGGCCGACGCGTACGGCATCGACCTGATCCAGGACTGCGAGGTCACCGGACTCGACATCGTCGACGGCCGGGTGCGCGGGGTGCGGACCACGCGCGGTCCCATCGCGGCCGGGAAGGTCGCGCTCGCGGCGGCCGGGCACTCGTCCGTGCTGGCGTCCATGGCGGGGCTGCGGCTGCCGCTGCAGAGCCACCCCCTCCAGGCGCTGGTCTCGGAACTCCTCGAACCCGTCCACCCGACCGTGGTGATGTCCAACGCCGTGCACGTGTACGTCTCGCAGGCGCACAAGGGCGAGCTGGTCATGGGCGCCGGCATCGACAGCTACAACGGGTACGGGCAGCGCGGCGCCTTCCACATCCTGGAGCGCCAGATGGCCGCCGCCCTGGAGCTGTTCCCCGTCTTCGCCCGCGCCCACATGCTGCGCACCTGGGCCGGCATCGTCGACACCACGCCGGACGCCTCCCCCATCGTCGGGCTGACGCCGGTCGCGGACCTCTATCTCAACTGCGGCTGGGGCACCGGCGGTTTCAAGGCCACCCCGGGCGTCGGCTGGTGCTTCGCGCACACCGTCGCCACCGGCGAACCGCACCCCTACAACGCGCCCTTCACCCTCGACCGCTTCACCACCGGCGCCCTGGTCGACGAGCACGGCGCGGCCGCCGTCGCCCACTAGCCGAGGAGTACCGACATGCAGCTCATCACCTGCCCCTGGTGCGGTGACCGCGAGGAGATCGAGTTCCACTACGGCGGTCAGGCGCACGTCGCCTACCCCGAGGACCCCTACGCGATCGACGACGAGCAGTGGGCCCAGTACGTCTTCTTCCGTGACAACCCCAAGGGACCGTTCGCCGAGCGCTGGGTGCACTCGGCCGGCTGCCGGCGCTGGTTCAACGCCCTGCGCGACACCGTCACCCACGAGTTCCTCGCCGTCTACGAGGCCGGCGCCGAACGCCCTGCCCCCACGAGCACCGCGAAGGGCCAGGAGGCCGCCCGATGAACACCCCCTTCCGCGCTCCGGGCCACGGCCGGGTCGACCGCGGCACCACCCTCGCCTTCACCTTCGACGGCACCGCCTACACCGGCCACCCCGGCGACACCCTCGCCTCGGCCCTGCTGGCCAACGGCGTGCACCACGTGGCCGACAGCATCAAGTACGGGCGCCCGCGCGGGTTCCTGGCCGCCGGCGCCGAGGAACCCAACGCCCTCGTCCAGATCGAGTTCCCCTTCCCCGAGCCCATGCTCACGGCCACCACCGTGGAGCTGTACGACAAGCTGGTCGCCCGGGGCCTGTCCGGCCAGGGCAGGCTGGGCGCCGAGCCGGACACCGCCCGCTACGACACCGTGCACGCCCACTGCGACGTCCTGGTCGTCGGCGCGGGCCCGGCGGGACTGGCCGCCACGCTGGCCGCCGCCCGGGCCGGGGCCCGGGTCGTCCTCGTCGACGAACTCCCGGAGGCCGGCGGCTCGTTGCTCGGCAGCCGGGAACTGATCGACGGCGCACCAGCCACGGAATGGGTCAGCGCCGTCCTGGCGGAGCTCGACGAGAACGCGGACGTCCGCGTACTGCCTCGCACCACCGCCTTCGGCCACTACGACGACGGACTCGTCCTCGCCCTGGAGAAGCGCACCGACCACCTCGGCGCCGCGGCGCCCGCCCACGTCTCCCGGCAACGGATCTGGCGGATCCGCTCCCGGCAGGTCGTGTACGCCACCGGTGCCTACGAGCGTCCGATCGCCTTCGACAACAACGACCGCCCGGGGATCATGCTGGCCGGCTCGGCACGCACCTACCTGAACCGCTTCGGCGTGCTGCCCGGTTCGCGGGCGGTCGTCTTCACCACGAACGACAGCGCCTACCCGGCCGCGCTCGAACTGGCCGACGCGGGCGTACTGATCGCCGCGGTGGTCGACGCACGCGAGGAGGTGCCCGAGCACTGGCGTACCGCCTGCGCCGAACGCGGCATCGACGTCCGCGCCGGCCACGTCGTCACCGGCACCAGTGGCATCGAGCGCGTCACCCGCGTCCACGTCGCCTCCTTCGGGGGCGGACGCCTCGGCGAGCGGCACGGCGTCGACTGCGATCTGCTGCTGGTCTCCGGCGGCTGGAACCCCGCGGTGGCCCTGTTCAGCCAGGCCCGCGGCACGCTGCGCCACGACGCCGGGATCGGCGCCTTCGTCCCCGCCGACGCACCCGCCGACGTCCGTACGGCGGGGGCGGCCGGCGGCACCTTCACCCTCACCGGCTGTCTCGCGGACGGCCTGGACGCGGCCCGGCAGGCCCTGTCGGCGATCGGCGGGGCCGCTCCGGAGATCTCCCCGCCGGCCACCGGCCCGCTGCCGGACGGAGCGCCGACCCGGGTGCTGTGGCGGGTGCCGAGCCCGCAGGACGACCAGGACGGCACCCTTCAGTTCGTCGACCTCCAGCGGGACGCGACCGTCCGTGACGTGCTGCGGGCGACCGGGGCGGGCCTGCGGTCGGTGGAGCACGTCAAGCGGTACACCACCATCGGCACCGCCCACGACCAGGGCCGTACCTCGGGGGTGCTGACCTCGGGCATCGTCGCCGAGGCGCTGGGCGTGGAGGTCGCCGACCTCGGCACCACCCGCTTCCGGCCGCCCGCCGTACCGGTCTCCTTCGCCGCCCTCGCGGGCCGTAACCGCGGCGAGCTCTTCGACCCGGTGCGGGTGACCGCGATCCACCCCTGGCACGTCGAGCACGGTGCCCTGTTCGAGAACGTCGGCCAGTGGAAGCGCCCCTGGTACTACCCGCGGGCCGGGGAGACCATGGAGGAGGCCGTACTGCGCGAGTGCCGGGCCGCCCGTACCGGCGTCGCGATGATGGACGGCTCCACGCTCGGCAAGATCAACGTCCAGGGGCCGGACGCCGGCGTGCTGCTGGACCGGCTCTACACGAACCTGATGAGCACCCTCAAGGTGGGCCGGGTCCGCTACGGCGTGATGTGCGGCGTGGACGGCATGGCCATCGACGACGGCACCGTGATCCGGGTGGCCGAGCAGGAGTTCCTGCTGACCACGACCACCGGCAACGCGGCCAAGGTCCTCGAGTGGATGGAGGAGTGGCTGCAGACGGAATGGCCCGGCCTGCGCGTCCACCTCACCTCCGTCACCGAGCACTGGGTGACGATCCCGCTGGTCGGCCCCCGCTCCCGGGAGGTGCTGGCCCTGGTGGCGCCCGGCCTGGACGTGGGCAACGACGCCTTCCCCTTCATGTCCTGGCAGGACACCACCGTCGCCGGGGTGACGGCGCGGGTGTGCCGGATCAGCTTCTCCGGTGAACTCGCCTACGAGGTCAACGTGCCCGCCTGGTACGGCATCACCGTGTGGAAGGCGCTCCTCGCGGCCGGGGACGCGTTCGGCATCACCCCGTACGGCACCGAGACGATGCACGTGCTGCGTGCCGAGAAGGCCTATCCGATCATCGGGCAGGACACCGACGGCACCGTCACCCCGCAGGACCTGGGGATGTCCTGGGTCGTGTCGAAGAAGAAGCCGGACTTCGTGGGCAAGCGGTCCTTCAGCCGCGCGGAGAACCAGCGCGAGGACCGCAAGCAGCTGGTGGGCCTGCTGCCGGCCGACGAGCACCTGCTGCTCCCCGAAGGCGCCCAGATCATCGCCACCAGCGACGTCCCGGCGCCCCCCGTGCCCATGCTGGGCCACGTCACGTCCAGCTACCGCAGCGACGCCCTGCGGCGGACGTTCGCCCTGGCCCTGGTGCGCTCGGGCACCCGGCGCATCGGCGAGACCCTCTACGTCCCGCTGGACGGCCGGACCGTACCGGTCACCGTGACCGACCCCGTGCTCTTCGACAAGGAGGGAGCTCGCCGTGACGGTTGAGACACCCGCTCGTTTCAGCCCGCTGTCCGAGTGGCAGGACCGCCTGACGCGGCTGCCGGACGGGTTCCGGGTGCGGGAACTGCCCTTCCTGACCCAGCTCACCCTCCGGGTGGAGCCCGGCAGCGCGGCGGCGAAGGCCGTCGAGTCCTGCCTGGGCGTCCCGCTGCCCGGTCCGCTGCGCGCCGAACTGTCGGGCGAGGTCGACGTGGTGTGGATGGGCCCGGACGAATGGCTGCTGGTGGCTCCGGACGGCCGCCCGGACGACCTCGTCGCACGGTTGCGCTCGGCCGCCGGTGCGGGGTTCGCCACCGTCACCGACGTGTCGGCGCAGCGCACCACGCTGGCCCTGTCCGGGCCCCTCGTCCGCACGATCCTGGCCCAGGGCTGCGCCATCGACCTGGACCCACGGGTCACCCCGGCCGGCTCCTGCCCGACCACCCTGCTGGCCCAGGCCCCGGTCACCCTCGTGGTGCGTGACGACGCGGCCCGCGACATCCGGCTGCTGGTCCGCTCCTCGTTCGCCACCTACCTGGCCGCATGGCTGATCGACGCCTGCACGGAATACCGGGGAAGCGCCTCATGAAGACCGAGTTCGTCCTCACCCTCAGCTGCCCCGAACGTCCGGGCATCCTGCATGCCGTGACGTCGTTCCTGCTCGGGCACGGCTGCGACATCACCGAGCACCAGCAGTTCGACGACGCCGACCACGGCACCGTGTTCCTGCGCACCAGTTTCGCTGCCCCCGACCCGGAGGTGACCCTCGACCTGCTGCGGGCGGACTTCGCGCCCGTGGCCGCCGAGTTCGGGATGGAGTGGCAGCTCAGGGACTCCGCCGTCAAGCCGCGCGTGCTCGTGATGGTGTCCAGGTTCGACCACTGCCTGGCCGACCTGCTCTACCGGTGGCGCAGCAAGGCCCTGGACGCCGAGATCGTCCTGGTGGTCTCCAACCACCCCGATCTGGAGCCGCTGGCGGCGGCCGACGGGGTGCCGTTCGAGCACGTCCCCGTCACGGCGGGCACCAAGCCGCAGGCGGAGGCCCGGCTGCTCGCCCTGGTCGAGGAACACCGCGTCGACCTGGTCGTCCTCGCCCGCTACATGCAGGTGCTCTCCGACGACCTGTGCAAGCAGCTGGAAGGCCGGGCCATCAACATCCACCACTCGTTCCTGCCGAGTTTCGCCGGGGCCAAGCCGTACCACCAGGCCCACCGGCGCGGGGTGAAGCTGGTCGGGGCGACCGCCCACTACGTCACGGCGGACCTGGACGAGGGGCCCATCATCGAGCAGGAGATCATCCGGGTCGACCACCGCTCCGGCGCGGACCGCCTGGTCACCGTGGGCCGCGACGCCGAACGCCTGGCACTGGCCCGCGCCGTCAACTGGCACTGCCAGGGCCGCGTCCTGATCCACGGCAACCGCACGGTGGTCTTCAGCTGACGGAAGGGTCACAGCCGGGACGTCCGCCGGCCTACAGCCCCACGATCTTGTTCCAGCGCTTGGCGAACTCCACCCGTTCCGTCGACGTGATGTCCCGGGCGACGGCGAGGCGGCTGCGCATCTCGGCGTTCGGGAAGATCAGGGGGTTCTCGGCGAGCGCCGCGGTGTCCTTGTCCCTGGAGTCGGCGAGGACCTGCTGGGCCGCCGGGACGGGGCAGACGTAGTTGACCCAGGCGGCCAGCTCGGCGGCGACCGCCGGCTCGTAGTAGTAGTCGACGAGGCGTTCCGCGTTGGCCTTGTGGGCGGCGCGGTCCGGGATCATCAGGGAGTCGGACCACAGCTCCGCGCCCTCCTCGGGGACGACGAAGCGGATGCCGGGGTTGTCGGCCTGGAGCTGGATGACGTCGCCCGAGTACGCCTGGCAGGCCAGGACGTCTCCGCTGACCAGGTCCTTCGTGTAGTCGTTGCCGGTGAAGCGGCGGATCTGGCCGCGGTCGACCTGCTGTTGCACCTCGTCGCAGACGGTGTAGAAGTCGTCGGCCGTCCACTTGGTGATGTCCACGCCGTTGCCCTGCATCAGCAGCGCGAACGCCTCGTCGAGGCCGGAGAGCAACGTCACCCGGCCCCTGAGGTCGCTCGCCCACAGGTCCTTGACGTGCCGGATCTCGCGGCCCAGCCTCCTGCGGTCGTAGGCGATGCCGGTGATGCCCGACTGCCACGGCACCGTGTAGCGGCGGCCCGGGTCGAAGGCGGGCGAGCGGAGCAGCGGGTCCAGGTACCTCGCGACGTTCGGCTGGTGGGCGCGGTCCATCTTCTGGACCCAGCCCAGGCGCACGAACCGGGCGCACATCCAGTCGCTCATGACGATGAGGTCCCGGCCGGTGGACTGGTGGTTCATCAGCGCGGGGCTGATCTTGCCGAAGAACTCGTCGTTGTCGTTGATCTCCTCGATGTAGTCGACGGAGATCCCGGTGTGCTTCTCGAAGGCGTCGAGCGTGGGCCGTTTGTCGGGGTTGTGTTCGTCCACGTCGATGTACAGCGGCCAGTTCGCGAAGACCAGCCTGTGGTCCTTGGCGGACAGGTCGCTCACGGCACGGTCGTCGGCCTTGACGTAGGCGGCGGGCACCCCGCAACCCGCCAGCGCGCCCAGCGCGGCGGTGCCGCCGAGAGCGCGCAGCAGGGAGCGGCGGGAGAGCGCGGGCGTCTGAGAAGGGGTCCGGGGCACACCTGAAGGATGGCGCGCCCGCCCGTGGGCGGGCAATCGACGCTGCGTCGAGCGGCCTGACGCGGACGCGACACCTTGCCGATGCCGGCGCCCCCGCGCCCGGCCTTCGGCCCTACGACCTACGCGTCCAGCGACGTCATCACGTGCTTGATCCGCGTGTAGTCCTCGAAGCCGTAGCCCGACAGGTCCTTGCCGTAACCGGACTTCTTGAACCCGCCGTGCGGCATCTCCGCGACCAGCGGGATGTGCGTGTTGATCCACACGCAGCCGAAGTCGAGCCGCTTGGACATCCGCATCGCCCGCCCGTGGTCCTTGGTCCACACGGACGACGCCAGCGCGTACTCGACGTCGTTGGCCCACTGCACGGCCTGGTCCTCGTCCGTGAAGGACTGGACGGTGATGACCGGCCCGAAGACCTCGTTCTGGATGATCTCGTCGTCCTGCTTGAGCCCGGACACGACGGTCGGCGCGTAGAAGTACCCCTTGTCGCCCACCCGCTGTCCGCCGGCCTCGACCTTGGCGTGGGCGGGGAGCCGCTCGATGAAGCCGGAGACCTGCTTCAGCTGGTTCGGGTTGTTCAGCGGCCCGTACAGCACGTCCTCGTCGTCCGGCTGCCCGGTCTTCGTCTCGGCCGCGGCCTTCGCGAGCGCGGCCACGAACTCGTCGTGGATGGACTCGTGGACGAGGACGCGGGTGGCGGCCGTGCAGTCCTGGCCCGCGTTGAAGAAGCCGGCGACGGAGATGCCCTCGACGGCCTTCGCGATGTCCGTGTCCTCGAAGACGACGACCGGTGCCTTGCCGCCCAGCTCCAGGTGGACCCGCTTGACGTCCTTGGACGCGGACTCGGCGACCTGCATGCCGGCGCGCACGGAGCCGGTGATGGAGGCCATCGCCGGGGTCGGGTGCTCGACCATCAGACGGCCGGTCTCGCGGTCGCCGGTGATGACGTTGAAGACGCCCTTGGGCAGGATCCCGCCGAGGATCTCGGCGATCAGGACGGTCGACGCGGGGGTGGTGTCCGACGGCTTGAGCACGACGGTGTTGCCCGCCGCGATCGCCGGGGCGAACTTCCACACGGCCATCATCATCGGGTAGTTCCACGGCGCGACCTGCGCGCAGACGCCGACCGGCTCACGGCGGACGATCGAGGTGTGGCCGTCCATGTACTCGCCGGCGGAGCGGCCCTCCAGCATCCGGGCCGCGCCCGCGAAGAAGCGGATCTGGTCGACCATCGGCGGGATCTCCTCGTCCCGCGTCAGACCGACCGGCTTGCCGGTGTTCTCCACCTCGGCCGCGATGAGTTCCTCGGCCCGCTCCTCGAACGCGTCGGCGATCTTCAGCAGGGCCTTCTGCCGCTCGGCCGGGGTGGTGTCCCGCCAGGCCGGGAAGGCCGCGGCCGCGGCCGCCATCGCCGCGTCGACGTCGGCCGCCCCGGACAGCGGCGCGGTCGCGTACGCCTCGCCGGTCGCGGGGTTGACCACCTCGGTGGTCCGTCCGTCGGCGGCGTCCCGGAACTCACCGTCGATGTAGTTGCGCAGGCGACGCAGCTCGGTGCTCACTGCCGGCCCTCCAAGTTCGGTGTCCAATCACTGAGACACCCACAGTAATCCGAGATCCCACGTTTTCAACACCCCCGGCCGCGTCGACTCTGCGAAATCCGCAACACAGGCTCCCTGAAACAACGAATTTCATCGATACGGCCTTGCGGAACCGTCGAGACGTCGTGCACAGTGAGGTCGTGGCCAGTCGAAGCGCAGACCAGAGGGACTCGTCCCGCGAGTCCAGGAACGGCAACAGTCCCCAGCTGGACGCCGTCTCCCTCGCCATCATCCAGCAGCTCCAGGAGGACGGCCGCCGGCCGTACGCCGCGATCGGCAAGGCCGTCGGCCTGTCGGAGGCGGCCGTGCGCCAGCGCGTCCAGAAGCTGCTGGACCAGGGCGTCATGCAGATCGTCGCCGTCACGGACCCGCTCACCGTGGGCTTCCGCCGGCAGGCGATGGTCGGCATCAACGTCGAAGGTGATGTCGAGTCGATCGCGGACGCGCTGACGGCCATGTCGGAAGTCGAGTACGTGGTGATGACCGCGGGCTCGTTCGACATCCTCGCGGAGATCGTCTGCGAGGACGACGACCACCTGCTGGACGTCATCAACAAACGCATCCGGGCGCTGCCAGGGGTGCGCTCCACCGAGAGCTTCGTCTACCTGAAGCTGAAGAAGCAGACCTACATGTGGGGAACCCGATAACCGTGACCCAGAAGGACCTCAGCCGCACCGCGTACGACCACCTGTGGATGCACTTCACCCGCATGTCCTCGTACGAGAACGCCCCCGTCCCGACCATCGTCCGGGGCGAGGGCACCTACATCTACGACGACAAGGGCAAGCGCTACCTGGACGGTCTCGCGGGCCTGTTCGTGGTCCAGGCCGGTCACGGCCGCACGGAACTCGCCGAGACCGCCTTCAAGCAGGCTCAGGAGCTGGCCTTCTTCCCGGTGTGGTCGTACGCCCACCCGAAGGCCGTCGAGCTGGCCGAGCGCCTGGCCGACTACGCGCCCGGCGACCTGAACAAGGTCTTCTTCACCACCGGCGGCGGCGAGGCCGTGGAGACCGCCTGGAAGCTGGCCAAGCAGTACTTCAAGCTCAAGGGCAAGCCGACCAAGTACAAGGTCATCTCCCGCGCGGTCGCCTACCACGGCACCCCGCAGGGCGCCCTGTCCATCACCGGCCTGCCGGCGCTGAAGGCTCCCTTCGAGCCCCTCGTCCCCGGTGCCCACAAGGTCCCGAACACCAACATCTACCGCGCCCCGCTCTTCGGCGACGACCCGGAGGCCTTCGGCCGCTGGGCCGCCGACCAGATCGAGCAGCAGATCCTCTTCGAGGGCCCGGACACCGTCGCCGCGGTCTTCCTGGAGCCGGTGCAGAACGCGGGCGGCTGCTTCCCGCCCCCGCCCGGCTACTTCCAGCGGGTCCGCGAGATCTGCGACCGGCACGACGTCCTGCTCGTCTCCGACGAGGTCATCTGCGCCTTCGGCCGCCTCGGCACGATGTTCGCCTGCGACAAGTTCGGCTACGTCCCGGACATGATCACCTGCGCCAAGGGCATGACCTCGGGTTACTCCCCGATCGGCGCCTGCATCATCTCCGACAAGCTCGCCGAGCCGTTCTACAAGGGCGACAACACCTTCCTGCACGGCTACACCTTCGGCGGCCACCCGGTCTCCGCGGCCGTCGGCCTCGCCAACCTCGACCTGTTCGAGCGCGAGGGCCTCAACCAGCACGTCCTCGACAACGAGGGCGCGTTCCTGTCGACCCTGCAGAAGCTGCACGACCTGCCGATCGTCGGCGACGTCCGCGGCAACGGCTTCTTCTACGGCATCGAGCTGGTCAAGGACAAGGCGACCAAGGAGTCCTTCAACGAGGAGGAGACCGAGCGCGTCCTGTACGGCTTCCTCTCCAAGGCGCTGTTCGACAACGGCCTGTACTGCCGCGCCGACGACCGCGGCGACCCGGTCGTCCAGCTCGCCCCGCCGCTGATCTCCAACCAGGAGACCTTCGACGAGATCGAGCAGATCCTGCGCGCCACGCTGACGGAGGCCTGGACGAAGCTCTGAGTCCGCGCCCCTGATCGGCTGACCGCCGCCGGCCCCGGTGCCGTCCGTTCGAGTGAGAACGGACGCCCGGGGCCGTGTGCTGCCCGGGCTCCGCCCGCGGTCCTGCCTAGCGTGCACGTGACCGATCGGCCCAGCCTTCGTTCCCCCCGACGTGGGAAGGCACGGCAAAACGGATCAGAACCGAGGTGTACGCCCATGGAGGCCCCGCCGGACAACGACGTGCTGTGGGCACGCGCCCTGCACTTCCGCCACCAGGACGGCTCGCCCGGTGTCACCGGGGTCTCGCTCGCGGTGCGCGAGGGCGAGATCCTCGCCGTCAGCGGTCCGCGCGGCAGCGGCAAGACGACGTTGCTGAGGTGCCTCGCCGGTCTGACGCCGGTACAGAGCGGTGAGGTCTGGTTCAACAGCACGGCCGTGCACCGGATGGGCCCGGTCACCCGCGAACGGCTGCGCCGCGACCGCTTCGGCTGGATCGACCCCGTCCCGGCGCTGGTCCCCGAGCTGAACGTGTGGGAGAACACCGCCCTGCCCCTGATGCTGCGGGGCACCAGCCGCCGCCGGGCCAAGGTGGCCGCGCTGGAGTGGCTGGACCGCCTCGACGTCGGCGACCGGGCCCGCAGGCGCCCGGCGCAGCTCCAGCAGGCCGAACGGCAGCGGGTCGCCATCGCCCGCGCCCTCGCCCCCTCCCCCACCATCCTCTTCGCGGACGAGCCGACGGCCCCACTGCACCGCGCCGACCGCGCCCAAGTGCTGCGCACCCTCACCACCGCGGCCCGCTCGCACGGCATCACGGTCGTCCTCGCCACCCACGACGCGGAGACGGCCGCCCTCGCCGACCGCAGGGTCTCGCTCCTGGACGGCCGCCGGGTGAACACGGTCCACCTGCCCGCCCCCGAAGCGGAAGGCCGGGCCGAGTGCTCGCTCTCCGCCTGACCCGCGTCGCCCACCCGGCCGTCCAGCTGCGCCGCCTCCTGGTGGCCGCGGCGGCGGCGGGCACGGGCTTTCTCCTCCTGTCCGCCCTCGGCTACGCGATGGCCCACCCGGCCCACTCGACGGCGGCACTCCTGCGGCTCTCCTGGTGTGCGGTCCCGCTCGCCGCCACGGTGTACCTCGCGGTGGCGGTGGCCCGCACCGACCCCGGCACCAGACCCCGCCCCGGCCTGTCCGCCCTCGGCCTCGGGCCGGCCCGTCTGATGGCCGTCGCCGCCCTCAACACGGTCCTCGCCTGCACCCTGGGCTCGCTGCTGGCCCTGGCCGTCTTCCTGCACCTGCGCGGCGACCTCACGGGCATGCCCTTCGACGGCGCGGCCAAGGACTTCCTGGCAGCGGACCAGCCCCTGCCCCTGCCGGCGGCCCTGACCCTGCTGACCGTGCCCCCGGTCCTCGCGTCCACAGCGGTGGCCCTGGTCCTGCGCCCCCGCGACCTGCCCGGCACACCGGCCCGCAACCCGGTGTACGCACTCTTCGGCGCCCGCAACACCACGGGTGCCCGCCACGCCACGGGGGCCCACAGCACCACCGGTGCCGACGCCACCACGGGTTCCCGCCCCACCGCGAACACCCGTCTCCCCGGACACCCCGCGCCCGAGACCGCGCCGTCCCAGCACTCCGCGGACGGCGACCAGCCGTCCCGTCATCCCGTGGGCGGTCGTGCCGCTGGGGCGATGGGGGTCCCCCCGCGCGAGCGAAGCCGAGCGTGGGGGAGGGCGGGCGCGGACGGCGCCCTGCCGGCGCCGGTGAGCGAGATCCCGCCCACCCTCGCCGCGGCCGACCCCGCCCCCACCGGCCTCCCCTGGGCCGTCGCCGTCCTGGCCGCCGGGCTCGCCACGGAGTCCTACACAGGCGTCACCGGGGCCTCCCCCCGCACCGCCCTTCCCGGCGGTCTCGCCACCGGTCCCGTCGGCCTCCTGGTCGGCTGGTCGCTCACCGCCCTCGGCCTGGTCCTCGCCGCCCCGGCCCTCGCCCACCTGTGCGGCCGCCTCCTGCAGGCCGTCCGCCCCGGCGCCCTGCGGCTGCTGGCCGGCCGTGGCCTGATGGCGGAGGCCACCCGTATCGGCCGCCCCCTCGGCGTCGTCTGCGCGGTGACGTCGGCCGCCTTCGCGGCGACCGTCCTGCACGGCGGCGACAAGCACCCCGGCGGCCCGCTCACCACCCTCGGCGGCCTCGTGGTCGCCGGCTGCGCGGTGGCCACGCTCCTCACCACCGCCGTGGAGGCCCGCCAGTCCCGCGCCGCCACCACCGAAGCACTGCTGCGCCTCGGTGCCCCGGCGACGCTGCTGCGCGGCGCGGCGGCCCTGCGCACCGGCGCCCTGCTCGCCTTCTTCGGCCCCTTCACCCTGCTGATCGCCGACCTCGCCGCCCGCCCCCTGGTCCGCTGAGCGGTCGCGGTCAATGCACCGCACAGAAGTCCGACCCGACCGATGACTTTCGCCGCGTCCCCCGGTCAAACCCTCGAACAGAACGACACCGGAGGAAGAGGCACCCATGTACCAGCAGATGATCTTCGTGAACCTGGCCACCGACGACGTGGCGGCGTCTCGGAAGTTCTTCACGGAGCTCGGCTACACGATCAACCCGCAGTTCAGCACCGACGACTGCGCCTGCGTCGTGATCAGCGACACGATCATCGCGATGCTGCTCAGCAAGCAGCGCTACGCCGACTTCACCAAGAAGGAGATCGCCGACTCGACGAAGACCAGCGAGGTGCTGATCTGTCTGAGCGCCGAGAGCCGCGAGAAGGTCGACGAGCTGGTGGAGAAGGCGGTCGCGGCCGGCGGCACGGCGAACGACGACGTCCAGGACCAGGGCTTCATGTACGGCCGTTCCTTCGAGGACCTCGACGGCCACAGCTGGGAGGTCGTGTGGATGGACCCGGCGGCGGTGCAGGGCTGACCTCCTGCGCGCCGTCCCTGCGAACAGCTGTGCCAGCATGGGCGGGTGCAACCGACACCCGCCCAGCCAAGGCCCGCGCAGCCGAACCGTGCCGCCCGTGACCTCGAGATCGAGTCGCTCGCCGAGTTCGACGAGATCGTCGCCGCGCACGGAACCCTCGCCCGGTACCGCGTCCAAGCCGTCGACCTGACGGGCCGTACGGAGGTCCTGCTGGCCACCGACACCACGGGGGCCGTCTTCCTCGGCTGCCCGATGTCGGCCGAGGCCGCGGCCCGGGTCGGCGCGTCCGGCGCCCTGGTGTTCCCGCCGGTCCCGGACCTCCCCTTCGACCCGTACCGGGCCTTCGTCTACACCCCCGGCGAACTGTTCGACTCACTCGCCGAAGGCTACGAAGCAACCCCGGACGCACGTTCGTACGCCTGGTTCCAGGAGACGAGGGCGGACGGCGACATATTCGCCTCGATGCTCCGTTCGATCCACGACGACGCGGTCTCCGACGCGCTCGACGAACTCCTCATCGGCGCCCGGGTGGTGGGCGTGATGGGCGGGCACGCGATGGCGCGCGGCACGGCGGAGTACGCCGGCGCCGCCCGGCTCGGCCGGGACCTGGCGCGCGCCGGCCTCACCGTGGCGACCGGCGGCGGGCCGGGCGCGATGGAGGCGGCGAACCTGGGCGCCTACGCGGCCCCCTTCGAGGACGGGATGCTCGACGAGGCCCTGGAACTCCTCGCCAAGGCGCCGTCGTTCCGGCCCTCGGTCACCGACTGGGCGCGCGCCGCCTTCGAGGTCCGCGAGCGCTGGCCGGACGGCGGCTCCTCGGTGGGCATCCCCACCTGGTTCTACGGTCACGAGCCGCCGAACGCCTTCGCCGCGCACATCGCCAAGTACTTCGCCAACGCCACCCGCGAGGACGGCCTGTTGGCCCGCTCCGGCGCCGGTGTGGTGTTCCTGCCGGGCGCGGCCGGGACCGTACAGGAGATCTTCGACAACGCGACGCCCAACTACTACGAGTCGCGGGGCGAGCCGACCCCGATGGTGCTCGTGGACGAGGCGCACTGGAGCGAGCGGCTGCCTGCCTGGCAGTTGCTGACCTCGCTGGCGCGGGAGCGGTCGATGGCGTCCCGTATCGGCCTCGTTGACCGGATCGAGCAGGCCGCAGAGGCGCTGAAACGTCTCGGCAGTTAACGACTGTGCAAAGTCAACACCCGTGGACCGCATATGCATTGACACTGCTTATGGAACGCTTATAGACCTGTGAGCCTCTCGGGGATTCTGATGCCTCATCTCGCCGTTGCGTCAACTCCCCCGTTCACCCCCCGCAGTTGCACTCAGTAAAGGACAAACGTGTCCATATCCCGCCGCAGTGCACGTCGTTCCGTGCGCATCCTGGGTGTCGCCTCCGCGTCGGCCGCACTGGCCCTGGGCGTCTCCAGCACCGCCTTCGCCTGCAACATCAAGGACTTCTCCGCCGAAGCCACCTGCGACGGTGCCAAGGGCGCCATCGTCGTCACGGACACTGACGCCTCCGGCAAGGCCGCCACCATCACCGTGTTCCTCGAGAACAACGGCGCCGACGCCAAGCAGGTCGGCGAGGCGCAGACCGTCACGGGCTCCAAGGACGGCGCTAAGATCACCTTCTCCGAGGACTGGGCCCCCAACGCGACGTACCGCGTCCGCGTCAAGGTCGACAGCGGCAAGACCCAGATCGACACGGACATCACGCCGAACCTGACGACCCCCTCGACGGCGTGCGCGTCCGAGGAGAGCGCCAGCCCCTCGCCGTCGCAGTCGGAGTCGGCCACCCCGTCCCCGTCGGCGTCCGCGTCCACCCCGGCCGAGTCGGCCTCCCCGACCCCGTCGGCCAGCGAGAGCAGCAGCACCGCTCCGGCCGGTTCGTCGGACAACGCCCCGTCCCCGGCGGTCGGTGAGTCGAACCTCGCCGAGACCGGTGCCAACTCCAACACCGGCCTGATCGCCGGTATCGCCGGCGCGCTGGTCGCGGTCGGCGGCGGAGCCGTCTGGTTCGGCATGCGCCGTCGCGGCGCGCACAGCGGAAACTGACCGCGCCCGACACCCGTACCGCACCGAGGCCCGCCCCCGTTCCCCCGGGGACGGGCCTCGGTCGTGTGCCGAAGGTCCCGGTCGTGCCCGAGGGGACTCAGTCCAGTACGACGGTCTCCGTCGCGTCGAACTCGACGCCCACCGCGTCCCCGGTCTCCGGCGCCGCCCTGAGCGCGCAGGCCGCCTCCAGGCGGGGGCCGCCGTCCTCGGGCTGGAGGTGGACGGTGACGTGGGTGCCCTGGAAGGTCCGGGCGGTCACCGTGCAGGGCAGCCCCGCGGCGGCTGCGACGAGCCGTACGCCCGCGGGCCGCACCAGCAGCGACCGTGCCCCCTGCCCCGAGCCCTCCGGCACCGGCAGCTTGCCCCACGGGGTCACCGCGGCCGCGCCCTCGACGGTCGCCGGGACCACGTTGCCGAAGCCGAGGAAGCGGGCCACGAACTCGTCGGCCGGCCGCTGCCACACCTCAAGAGGGGTACCGGACTGGGCGATCCGCCCGTCCCGCATCACCACCACCCGGTCGGCCAGCGCGAAGGCCTCGCCCTGGTCGTGCGTGACGGCCAGCACCGTCGTCCCCAGCCGCCCGAACAGCTCCCGGAGTTCGACCACCAGCCGCTCCCGCAGCGAGCGGTCGAGCTGCCCCAGGGGTTCGTCGAGCATCAGCAGCCGCGGCCGGGGCGCCAGTGCCCGGGCGAGCGCCACCCGCTGCTGCTCACCACCGGACAGCCCGGCCACCGCCCGCCGCGCGGCCCCCGGCAGCCCGACCAGCTCCAGCAGCTCACCCACCCGCGCGGCCCGCTGTTCCTTCCCCGCTCCGCGCATCCGGAGCCCGAAGGCCACGTTCCCGCCCACGTCCCGCTGCGGGAACAGCTGGTGGTCCTGGAACATCAGCCCGACACCCCGCCGGTGCGCCGGCACCCGTGCCTGGTCCTGGCCGTCGAGCAGCACTCGCCCCGCACCGAGCGGTTGCAGCCCCGCCACCGCGCGCAGCAGCGTCGACTTGCCGCTCCCGCTGGGTCCGAGCACACACACCACCTCGTGCTCGGCGACCGCCAGATCCACCGTGTCGAGCACGGCGCGCGCACCGAACCGCACGGTCGCCGCGTCCAGTTCGAGAAGCGGCATCAGAACTCCCCCGTCCGGTCTGTCCGCAACCGTTCGAGCACCAGCAGCGCCACCGCGCACACCACCATCAGAATCGTCGAAAGCGCCATCGCCTCGCCGTAGTTGAGATCCCCGGGGCGGGACAGCAGCCGGGCCACCGCGACCGGCAGCGTCGGGTTGTCGGGCCGGGCGATGAACACGGTCGCCCCGAACTCGCCCAGCGACACCGCGAAGGCGAAGCCGGCCGCGATCAGCAGCGCCCGCCGCACCATCGGCAGGTCGACCTCCCGCCACACCCGCCACGGCGAGGCGCCGAGCACCGCAGCCGCCTCCCGCAGCCGCTCGTCCACGGCCCGCAGCACCGGCAGCATGGTCCGCACCACGAACGGGACGCCGACCAGCGCCTGCGCGAGCGGGACCAGGATCCAGGACTGCCGCAGGTCCAGCGGCGGCTTGTCCAGCGCGATCAGGAACCCGAAGCCGACGGTCACCGCGGACACCCCGAGCGGCAGCATCAGCAGCGCGTCGAAGCCGCGTACCAGGCGTCCCGCGTCCCGCCGGGCCAGCGCGGCGGCGGCCAGTGCGCCGATCAGCACCGCGATGGCGGTGGCGGCGGCCGCGTACTCCAGCGAGTTCACCACCGACTCGATCGGCGCGACCAGGAAGGTGCCGCCGTCGGCGTCGCCCAGCGCCCGGTAGTAGCCGAGACCGCCGTCGAACGACCGCCGTACCAGTACGGCCAGCGGCAGGAGGAGGAGCACGGCGATGGTCGCGAGGACCCCGGCGAGCAGCGCCCACTGGCCGGCCCCGCGCGGCCGCCGTGCCGTCACCGACGGGTCCACAAGACGCAGCGCGCCTTCCCGGCGCCGTACCGTCCACGCGTGCACGGCGAGGATCGCGCCGACCGCGACGAACTGGACGATCGTGAGGACGGCGGCCGTGGAGAGGTCGAAGATCTCGGAGGTCTGCCGGTAGATCTCCACTTCGAGGGTGGCGAAGGTGGGTCCGCCGAGGATCTGCACCACGCCGAACGAGGTGAAGGTGAACAGGAAGACCATCAGCGCGGCGGCGGCCACGGCGGGCGCGAGCGCGGGCAGGGTGACCTTGCGCCAGGCGGCCGCCGGCGAGACGCCGAGCATCCGTGCGGCCTCCTCCTGGCGGGGGTCGAGTTGCGACCACAGGCCGCCCACGGTCCGTACCACCACCGCGTAGTTGAAGAAGACGTGCGCCAGCAGGATGGCCCAGACGGTGGTGTCGAGCCGTACACCCCACACCTCATCCAGCAGGCCGCCCCGTCCGACGAGCGCGAGGAAGGCGGTCCCCACCACGACCGTCGGCAGGACGAAGGGGACCGTCACGACGGCCCGCAGCACCTGCTTGCCCGGGAAGTCGAGGCGGGCGAAGACATAGGCCGCGGGCAGCGCCACCAGCAGGGTGAGGGCGGTCGAGGCGAGCGCCTGCCAGGTGGTGAACCACAGGACGTGCCGGATGTCGGACTGCCCGACGACCTCGGCGATCCGCCCCGGCTTCCATACCCCGTCGGCCTTCAGGCCCCGGGTGACGATCGCCGCGACCGGCCAGGCGAAGAAGACGGCGAAGAACGCGACGGGCACGAGCAGCAGCCCGAGCCGCGCCGCGCCCGCCCGCCTGCCGGCGGTCACTTCAGTACGAGTGACGTCCACGTCTTGACCCACTGGTCACGGTTGGCGGCGATCTTGTCGGGCGCCATGGTCTCGGGATCCTGGGCCGCAGGACCGTACTCGGTGAACTCGGCAGGCACCGCGGCCCCCTTGACCACCGGGTACACGAACATGTTGAGCGGCATGTCCTCCTGGAACTCCTTGGAGACCAGGAAGTCGATGAGCGCCTTGCCGCCCTTGGTGTTCCCGGCGTTGCTCAGCAGTCCGGCGAACTCTATCTGCCGGAAGCAGGTGCCGGTCGCGACACCGGTGGGGGCGGTGCTGGGCTTCGGGTCGGCGTAGATGACCTCGGCGGGCGGCGACGAGGCGTACGACACGACGAGCGGCCGGTCCCCCTTGGCCTTCTTCCCGCCGGCCGAACCGGAGAACTCCTCGTTGTAGGCCTGCTCCCAGCCGTCGACCACCTTCACGCCGTTGGCCTTGAGCTTCTTCCAGTAGTCCGGCCACCCGCCGTCCCCGTACCGGGCGGCGGAGCCGAGCAGGAACCCGAGGCCCGGCGAGGAGGTGGCGGCGTTCTCCGTGACGAGGAGGTTCTTGTACTGCGGCTTGACGAGATCGGCGTACGACGCGGGCGGGGCCAGCTTGTGCTCGCTGAAGTACGCCTTGTCGTAGTTCACGCAGATGTCGCCGTAGTCGATGGGCGTCACCCGGTGCTTGGCGGCGTCGAGCTGGTACGCCGTTGCGACCTGGCCCAGGCCCTTGGCCTCGTACGGCTGGAACAATCCGTTGTCGAGAGCCCTGGACAGCAGGGTGTTGTCGACGCCGAAGAAGACGTCGCCCTGGGGGTTGTCCTTGGTCAGGATCGCCTTGTTGACGGCCTGTCCGGCGTCGCCGTCCTTGAGGACCTTGACCTGGTAGCCGGACTGCTTCTCGAAGTCCTTGAGCACGTTCTTGGAGACGGCCCACGAGTCGTGACTGACCAGGGTGACGGTCTTGGCGTCGGCGCCGGTGTCCGACGACGAGCACGCGGACAGCGTGACGAGACCGAGCCCGACGGCCGCGGCCACGAGGGTTCTGGTGTGCACTGGTGTTTTCCTCCTGGGGTGGACCAGGAAGAGACGCGGCCCTGCCCGTGAGCACGGGGCTCGCGGGCAGGGCGCAACAGCTTGAGTGATGACCGAACTTCCTACCCAGAATGACCTGGGCGAGGTTCAGAGGGTCTGCGGCCCGATTGCCGCACTCTCAGCGCTGTGGCGCTCCCCTGTCGGAATATGAAGATGTGGGTACGGCTGTGGATCCGCCCTCAGGCTACCGCTCCGTGGCCGCGAGCTGACCACAGGCCCCGTCGATCTCCTGGCCACGGGTGTCCCGGACGGTGACGGGAACACCGTGCGCGGCGATCGCCTCGACGAACGCCTTCTCGTCCTCGGGCCGCGAGGCGGTCCACTTGGAGCCCGGGGTGGGGTTCAGCGGGATGAGGTTGACGTGCACCGGCTTGCCCTTGAGCAGCCGGCCGAGCCGGTCACCGCGCCACGCCTGGTCGTTGATGTCCCGGATGAGCGCGTACTCGATGGACAGCCGGCGGCCGCTCTTCTCGACGTAGTCGAACCCGGCGTCGAGGACCTCGCGCACCTTCCACCGGGTGTTGACCGGGACCAGGGTGTCGCGCAGTTCGTCGTCGGGGGCGTGCAGGGAGATCGCGAGCCGGCACTTGAAGCCCTCGTCGGCGAACCGGTGGATGGCCGGGACGAGTCCGACGGTGGAGACGGTGATCCCGCGCTGCGAGAGGCCGAGCCCGTCGGGAGCGGGATCGGTCAGCGCCCGGATGGCGCCGACCACCCGCTTGTAGTTGGCGAGCGGTTCGCCCATCCCCATGAAGACGATGTTGGAGAGTCGCGCCGGTCCCCCCGGGACCTCCCCGTCCCTGAGCGCCCGCATACCGTCGACGATCTGGTGGACGATCTCGGCGGTGGACAGGTTCCGGTCGAGACCCGCCTGCCCGGTCGCGCAGAACGGGCAGTTCATCCCGCATCCCGCCTGCGAGCTGATACACATGGTCACCCGGTCCGGGTAGCGCATCAGCACCGACTCGACGAGCGTGCCGTCGAACAGCCGCCACAGCGTCTTGCGGGTGGTGCCCTCGTCCGTGGACAGATGCCGTACGACGGTCATCAGCTCCGGGAACAGGGCCTCCCGCAGCTTGTCCCGGGAGCCGGCCGGGATGTCCGTCCACTGCTCGGGGTCGTGCGCGTACCGCGCGAAGTAGTGCTGCGAGAGCTGCTTGGCACGGAACGGCTTCTCCCCGGCCTCGGCCACCGCGTCCTTGCGCTCGGCGGGCGAGAGGTCGGCGAGATGCCGCGGCGGCTTCTTGGCTCCGCGCGGGGCGACGAAAGTGAGTTCTCCGGGCTTGGGCATGGTGGTACCAGTGTCGCAGATCCACTTGGGTGGCCTGCGGCCGTCCGGACGCCCCGGGGCCAATATCACATATGTCGCATATATGGCAATATAGGGCATGTGGCATCCGTTCCGCCGACAGGAGTGAGGAGTGAATCATGATCGCCAAGCTGCTCGGCAAGCTGTTCTTCACCCGCCACTACGGTGCGTATGGGGAACACGAGTGGGACGCGTACGCCGGCGACGACTCGGCCTGACCGCAACGCCGGCGGGGACCCCGGGTGGCTCCCGCCGGCAAACGTTCTCATGGGCTCGCTGAAGGAGCCGCCGCGGCTGCCCGGAGGCAGCTTCGCGGCCTGGAGTCGTGACCGGCTGGCGACGGCCCGCCGCGGCGCGGCGGAATGCGGGGACGTCTGGCAGCTGGAGCCGGGGGTCTACGTGGCCGCCACGGCCGGTGCGTGCGAAGACGTCCTGCACCGCGCGCGGGACTTCCGCAAGGCGTCGTCGCCCCTCTTCCCGCCGTTGCGGCCGTCGGGCGGAGCACCGACGGCCGAGGAACGGGCCCGGGCCCACACCGCCCGGATGCGCGGACTGCGGCCGCAGGCGGTCGTGGCCCGGACCGGTGAGATCGCGGCCGGGACCGCCCGGTTCGCCGAACAGTTGCCCACGGGCCGGGACGTCGAGATCCTGCCCCTCGTCCGGCACGCCCTGGCAGAGGTGGGCGTGCGCTACCTCTTCTCCGAAGACGCTCCGGCCCTGCTGCCCTTCGCCGCGCGGCTCTTCCTGGCCCGGGAGCTGCTCGCCCGCCCCTCGCGTTGGGTATGGCCGCCCTGGATCCCCACACCGGCACGGCGGTTCCGCACCCGGCAGCAGGTCGCCTTCACCGACGCGTTGCGGCCCGTCGTCCGCCGACGCCTTGCACCGGGCCCGCTGGGAGACGACCTGCTGGGGCAGATGCTCCGGCCCTCGCCCCACCACGGCCTGCTGCCGGAGCAGGCCGTCCTCGACACTCTCCCGGGCATCACGGTCGCCACCTTCGAGGCACCGTCCCGGGCAGCCGGCTGGATCCTGCTCCACCTGGCGCGGTACCCCGAGGCGGCGGACCGCGTCGCGGCCGAGGCCGCCCTGCTGCCCGCGGACCCGGCCGCGACCACCGGCGAGCATCTCGAAAGCCTGCGCTACACCCGGGCCCTGGTGCACGAGGTGCTCCGGCTGCACCCCCCGAGCTGGCTGCTGACCCGGCAGGCCCAGCGCCGGACCGAGCTCGCCGGGTGCACCGTCGACGCCGGGTCGACCGTTCTCGTCTGCCCCTACACCGCTCACCGCGACGCGCGGGAACACCCTGATCCGGACCGGTTCCGGCCGGAGCGCTGGCTCGACGACGCCGGCTCGTCGGCGAAACCCGGCGCCTTCCTCTCCTTCGGTACCGGGCCGCACGGCTGCGAGGGGGCCGCCCTGGCCATGGAGATGCTGACGCTCCTGACCGCGCAGACCGCCCGCCGTCACCGCCTGAGCGAGCCGCCCGGCCCGGAGGCCGCCTACCGGGTCACCACGTTCGTGGGACTCGCGACGGACGGCCTGCGCCTGCGTGCCGCCTCGCGTCCGAGCGCCGTTCCGCACGCGCCCGGGTGACCGGCCGTCGGCCCGCTGCCGTCCAGTCGTCGGGCTCACCAGGTCACCGGCAGGGTGCGGGGCCCGCGGATCAGGCCCTGGCGCTGGAACTCGACCTGTTCCGGGGGTACGGCCAGCCGGATGCCGGGGAAGCGGGTGAGGACCGAGGCGATCATCACCTCGGCCTCCATACGGGCCATGATCGCGGCCATGCAGTGGTGGGGCCCGTGCCCGAAGGCCAGGTGGGGGCCGTCCGCGCGGTCGAAGTCCAGGCGGTCGGGGTCGGTGAAGACCGCGGGGTCGCGGTTGGCGGAGACGTACGCGTTGTAGACGGCTTCGCCGGCCCGGATCAGCCGGCCGCCGACCTCGACGTCCTCGACGGCGACCCGTGGGATGCCGACGCCGTTGCGGTGCGGGACGTAGCGGAACAGTTCGTCGACGGCCTTCGGCAAGAGCTCCGGCTCCCGGCGCAGCCGGTCCAGGTGGCCGGGGTGGGTGAGCAGCGCGTACATCATCGAGCCGCTGTTGTTGCGGACCGCGTGGCCGCCGCTGACCTGGATGGCGGTGGCCAGGGAGATCGCCTCGTCGGTGGTGATCTCGCCGGCCTCGGTGGCCTGCGCCAGTACCCCGGCGAGGTCCTCACGGGGTTCGTCGCCGCGGCTTCGGAGCAGCTCGGCGATCCGGGCCCGGGTGGCCCGCGCGGCCTCCCTGGCACGTTGTTCGGAGTCGGCGCCGGCCGACAGCAGGGCCTCGCCGGTCGCCGCCCAACGGTGCCAGTCCTTCTCGTCGACACCGAGGAAGTCACGGACCACGGCGATCGGGAAGGGACCGTGCAGATGCTCCATGAGGTCGGCGGGCGGCCCCGCGGCTTCCATCGTGTCGAGCAGTTCACCGGCCCGGCGCTCCGCCGTCGGCCGCAGCCGCTGCATGGCGTGCCCGGTGAAGGCCCGGGCGACGACCCGGCGCAGCCGGTTGTGCCGGGGCGGGTCGATGTACTGCAGGCCGGCCGTCTGCGAGGCCACCGGTTCCGGACGCATGCTGGTCACGTCGCGGCCGACGACCTGTTCCCGGGAGAACCGCGGGTCGGAGGTGACGAAGCGGACGTCCTCGTACCGGGTGACCAGCCAGGCGTGTCCGGCACCGTGCGGGAGCCTGATCCGGGTGACCGGTTCGTCGCGCAGCAGCTCGTCCAGGAACGGGTCGGGGTCGAGCGCGGGCAGGTCGTCGACGGACCAGAACCGCACCGGTGGCGCAGGCGGGACGGGGGACGGGGTGGCGGCCGGGACCGGGTCGAGGGGCATGGGCACACTCCCTGCACGTCGGAGGAGACGGCGTCCTCACAGGGAGTCTGCCTCCGACCGGCACGGCGGGGCGATTTCTGGTACGGCATCCGGGGCGGACCTGCCGGTGGGCCCCCGCCCTGCGAAGGCCGGGGGCCCACCCACGGCGGGGGTACGACGGCGTGTGGCGGTTACCGGTGTCGGGCCCGTGCTCGTGCCGTGCCTGTGCCTCAGCCGCTGCCGACGAACAGCACCATCAGCAGCCACACCACCGGAGCCGTCGGCAGCAGCGAGTCCAGGCGGTCCATGATGCCGCCGTGCCCCGGCAGCAGGGTGCCCATGTCCTTGATGCCCAGGTCCCGCTTGATCATGGACTCGCCGAGGTCGCCGAGCGTGGCGCTGGCCGCGACCGCGAGGCCCAGCAGCAGGCCCTGCCACCAGGTGCCGCCGTCGATCAGGAACTGCATGCACAGCGCGCCCGCGACCATGGCGAACAGCACCGCCCCGACCAGGCCCTCGCGGGTCTTGCCCGGGCTGATGCGCGGGGCGAGCTTGTGGCTGCCGAACCGCCAGCCGACCGCGTACGCGCCGGTGTCGCTGACCACCGTGAGCAGGAGGAAGGTCAGCACCCGCTGCGCGCCGTCCTCGGCGGTGAGCATCATCGCGACGAACGTGGCCAGGAACGGGACGTAGAACGCCGCGAAGAGACCCGCCGTGACGTCCTTGAGATAGCCGTCCGGCGGTTCCGTCATCCGCCAGACCAGGACGGCGAGCCCGGTGAGCGCGAGGGCCACCCAGGCGCCCTCGGCACCGCGCGCGTAGCCGGCGACCACCATCGCGGCGCCGCCGAGCGCCAACGGGACCAGGGGTGCCTTGATGCCCTTGCGCTCCTGGAGCCGGCTGGTCAGCTCCCACAGGCCCACCACGACCGCGACCGCCACCACGCCGACGAAGACGGCCTTGACGACGAAGAGGGACGCCACGATCACGACGCCCAGTCCGACGCCGACGCCTATGGCCGCACCCAGGTCGCGTCCCGCGCTCTTCTTCTGCGGCGCGGACGCCGGCTGCGGGACGTCGGGCATGGGCTCCGGATTCTGCGACGCGGCCGCGTGAGGCAGGGGCTGCGCCGACGAGGTGTCGTTGCGGAACAAGGGGCCGCTCAGCCGAGCGGCCCCCCGGTCGTCGTCCTGGTCACCGCCGTACGGGGGTACGTCGTCGGGCACGATGGGCATGGGGCGAGTCTGCTGCGCGTCATGCGCATCGTACGCGGGACCCGCCGGGGCGGCTCCCTGGGCGTACCCCGGGTCGTAGCCGTGGGCGTCGCCCCGCCCGTACCGGCCGGAGCCGTCGGCGGGACCGGGGCCGTAGCCCTGGCCGCCGCCGTGGGCGTACCCTCCACCCGAGCCGTGGGCGTGCCCCTGGCCCGAGCCGTCGACGGGGCCGTAGCCCTGGGCGGAACCGTCGGCAGGACCGCGCCCATAGCCCTGGCCGGCGCCGTCGGCGGGACCGGAGCCGTAGCCCTGGCCTGCGCCGTGGGCGTGCCCTCCGCCGGAGCCGTGGGCCTGGCCCTGGCCGGAGCCGTCGGCCGGGCCGGGGCCGTAGCCCTGGCCGGTGCCCTGATCGGTCGGCCGCCAGTACCCGGCCGGTGCCCCGGCCTGCCCGGCCTGCGGCCCGGCGGGTGGCGGGGCTCCCCAGGATGAGTCGTTCATCAGACTTCGAGAAGTTCCGCTTCCTTGTGCTTGAGGAGCTCGTCCACCTGTGCGACGTACTTCGCGGTGGTGTCGTCGAGCTCCTTCTCGGCGCGGCGGCCCTCGTCCTCGCCGACCTCGCCGTCCTTGATGAGCTTGTCGATGGCGTCCTTGGCCTTGCGGCGCACGGAACGGATCGACACCCGGGAGTCCTCCGCCTTGCCCTTGGCGACCTTGATGTAGTCGCGGCGGCGCTCCTCGGTGAGCTCGGGGAACACCACTCGGATGATGTTGCCGTCGTTGCTCGGGTTGACGCCCAGGTCCGAGTCGCGGATCGCCTGCTCGATGTTGCGCAGGGCCGTCTTGTCGAACGGGGTCACGACCGCCATGCGCGGTTCGGGCACGGAGAACGAGGCCAGCTGGTTGATCGGCGTCGGCGCGCCGTAGTAGTCGGCCACGATCTTGTTGAACATCGCCGGGTGCGCACGGCCGGTGCGGATCGCGGCGAAGTCCTCCTTGGCGACCACGACGGCCTTCTCCATCTTCTCCTCGGCCTCGAGGAGGGTCTCTTCGATCACCACTTGCTCCTGCGTGTCTTGAGTAAGGCCCGGCTGCGGTTCCGTTGCGGGCGGCGGCCGGCTGCGTCGCGTCTTCTTAGCTGCACGGTTCCCGACCGGCCGGACAATGTCCATCCCCCGGTCAGGGTCCTCAGGCGTTGCCGGTCAGGCCCGGCTGCCCTGGTCATCCACCAACGTGCCGATCTTCTCACCCTTGACGGCCCGCGCGATATTGCCCTCGGCGAGCAGCTCGAAGACCAGGATCGGCAGCTTGTTGTCGCGGCAGAGCGTGATCGCGGTGGCGTCGGCCACCTTGAGCTCGCGGGTGATGACCTCGCCGTATCCGAGGGAGTCGAACTTGACGGCGTCGGGGTTGGTCTTGGGGTCGGAGTCGTAGACCCCGTCCACGCCGTTCTTGCCCATGAGCAGCGCCTCGGCGTCGATCTCCAGGGCGCGCTGGGCGGCGGTGGTGTCGGTGGAGAAGTACGGCATTCCCATACCGGCGCCGAAGATGACCACACGGCCCTTCTCCAGGTGGCGCACGGCACGCAGCGGGATGTACGGCTCGGCGACCTGACCCATCGTGATCGCGGTCTGCACGCGCGAGTCGATGCCCTCCTTCTCCAGGAAGTCCTGGAGGGCCAGGCAGTTCATCACGGTGCCGAGCATGCCCATGTAGTCGGAGCGGGCCCGGTCCATGCCGCGCTGCTGGAGCTCGGCGCCGCGGAAGAAGTTGCCGCCGCCGATGACGACCGCGATCTCGGCGCCGTCCCGTACGACGGCCGCGATCTCACGGGCGATCTTGTGCACCACGTCGGGGTCGACCCCCAGGCCCCCGCCACCGGAGAAGGCCTCACCGGACAGCTTCAGCAGAAACCGGCCGTGTACTTTGCCGTCGTCGCTCTTCTGGGCCTTGGTGGTCATGGAGATCCCGCCTCTTTCACATGGTGCACATACGAAGAAGGCCATTGCCGGTGGGGTCGCTTTTCGCTGCCCATGCGCGGCAATGGCCTCCTCGTCAGATCTGCTGCCGTCCGTCACGACCCTGGCTGTGGCCGGGTACCCGGACGACTGCTCTCGACCGACCCTATCGGGATTTCCCCATGGGTCGCGCGTCGATCGGGGTACGGACTCAGATGCCGACCTTGATGCGGGTGAAGCGCTTCAGGGTGACACCGGCCTCGTCCAGAATCTTCTGGACGGACTTCTTGTTGTCGAGCGCGTACGGCTGGCCGAGCAGCGTGGCGTCCTTGAAGAAGCCGTTCAGGCGACCCTCGACGATCTTGGCGATCGCGGCCTCGGGCTTGCCCTCGGCGCGGGTGGTCTCCTCGGCGATCCGGCGCTCGGACTCGACGACCTCGGCCGGGACGTCCTCCTGGGAGAGGTACTTCGGCGCGAAGGCGGCGATGTGCTGGGCGACACCCTTGGCGATGTCGGTGTTCGGCTTGTCCAGCTCGACGAGGACACCGATCTGCGGGGGCAGGTCGGGCATCGTGCGGTGCATGTAGGCGAGGACGAAGCCGTCGGAGAACTGCGCGAAGCGGTCCAGGACGATCTTCTCGCCGAGGTTGGCGTTGGCCTCGTCCACGAACGCCTGGACGGTCTTGCCGGGCTCGATCTCGGAGGCGAGCAGGGCCTCCAGGTCGGCCGGGGAGGTCTTGGCGACGTGCTGGGCGATGGTGTCGGCGACGGCCTGGAACTTCTCGCCCTTGGCGACGAAGTCCGTCTCGCACTTCAGCTCGACGAGGACGCCGGAGGAGTTGTCGTCGGCGATGATCGAGACCACGGCGCCGTTCTCGGCGGAGCGGCCCTCGCGCTTGGCGACGCCCTTCTGGCCCTTGATGCGGAGCGCCTCGACGGCCTTGTCGACGCTGCCCTCGGCCTCGTCCAGCGCCTTCTTGCAGTCCATCATGCCGGCGCCGGTGAGCTCACGGAGCTTCTTGACGTCAGCGGCGGTGTAGTTCGCCATGAGTCGTTAAGTCTTTCTCGAAGTCGGGAGATCTGCCCGATCCACGATCTACACGTAGATGTAGAGCGCGAACCTGTGGGTGAACGGCGGGGGCGTTCGGGATGTCGCCGCCCCCGCCGTCGACGCTGACGGGTCAGGCCTGCTCGGCGTCCGCGGCCGGAGCCTCGGTGGCCTCGGCGGCAGGAGCCTCAGCGGCCTCCGCGACGGGAGCCTCGGTGGCCTCGGTGGCCTCGGCGGCAGGAGCCTCAGCGGCCTCCGCGGCAGGAGCCTCGGCGGGCTTCTCCGCCTCGTCGGCCTTCTTCTCGCCCTCGAGCAGGTCGCGCTCCCACTCGGCCAGCGGCTCGCCCGCGGCCTTCTCGCCCTTGTCACCGGTGGCGACACGGGAGCGGGAGATGAGACCCTCGGCGACCGCGTCGGCGATCACGCGGGTGAGCAGGGTGACGGAGCGGATCGCGTCGTCGTTGCCCGGGATCTTGTAGTCGACCTCGTCGGGGTCGCAGTTGGTGTCGAGGATCGCGACGACCGGGATGTTGAGCTTGCGGGCCTCGCCGACCGCGATGTGCTCCTTCTTGGTGTCCACGATCCAGACGGCGCTGGGCACCTTCTGCATCTCGCGGATACCACCGAGGGTCTTCTCCAGCTTGGCCTTCTCGCGCGAGAGCACGAGAAGCTCCTTCTTGGTCAGACCGGACGCGGCGACGTCCTCGAAGTCGATCTGCTCGAGCTCCTTGAGGCGCTGCAGACGCTTGTAGACGGTCGAGAAGTTGGTGAGCATGCCGCCCAGCCAGCGCTGGTTGACGTAGGGCATGCCGACGCGGGTGGCCTGCTCGGCGATGGCCTCCTGCGCCTGCTTCTTCGTGCCGACGAACATGACCGTGCCGCCGTGGGCGACGGTCTCCTTGACGAACTCGTAGGCGCGGTCGATGTACGACAGCGACTGGAGCAGGTCGATGATGTAGATGCCGTTGCGCTCGGTGAAGATGAAGCGCTTCATCTTCGGGTTCCAGCGACGGGTCTGGTGACCGAAGTGGACGCCGCTCTCCAGCAGCTCCCGCATCGTGACGACGGCCATGGCCGTATCTCCTTGAATTTCTCGGTTGTGCCGCGGATGCCGGACGGCTCCCGCGCCTGACGCCCGTGCGCGCTGTGCCACGAAGGACCGAGTAGCGCTGACACCTGCCGGTGATGGCCGGATGTCGGGGCGTGCGAAGTCGACCCGGTGGCCCGGATCGCCAGAAGAAGTGTACGGGACCGGCGGGGCACCGGGTGACGCCGCTGTCCACAACCTGGGAGCAGTCCACAGGTACCGGCCAAGATCGGGGCGCTGCGGGACGGTGTCGGCATGCGACGAACGATGCGGTGGTGGTGGGCGGCGACGGTGTTGCCGCTGGTCCTGGCGGTGACGGTGACAGGGTCCCGGGCGGACGGCGGGGCGCCGACGCCGGTTTCGGTTCCGGCCGTCGCCCGGCTGTGGCCGGTGGGGGTACGACCGCCGGTCCTGCGCGGCTGGGAGCCCCCGGCGTCGGTGTACGGGCCGGGGCACCGGGGGGTCGATCTGGGCACCGCGGCGGGGGAACCGGTGCGGGCCGTGGCGACGGGCCGGGTCTCCTATGCGGGGCGGGTCGCGGGGAGGGGCGTGGTGTCGGTGGAGCTGGCGGGGACGGAGCTGCGCACGACCTATGAGCCGGTGGCGGCGACGGTGCGAAAGGGGGAGGAGGTGGCGGCGGGGCAGGTGGTGGGGGTGGTCGAGGAGGCGGGGGCGCATTGCTGGGCGGCGGCGGTGTGCGTGCACTGGGGGCTGCTCAGGGGGGAGGTGTACCTGGACCCGCTGCTGCTGTTGCCGCCGTGGTTGTCGAACCGTGGGCCGTCGAGACTGCTGCCGGTGCTGGGGCTCCCGCTGCCGCAGGGATAGTCGGGGCCGGTTGCGCGAGTGCGGACCGGCGGGAGCCGGCCGCGCAGTACCTCGCGCCCCTTACGGGCGCTGATCAGCCCCGCACTCCCCGCAGCGCCATTGCCACAGTCGCGTCGGTGATCACCGCGGGATCCTCCGCCGCGCCCAGCTCGATACGACGGACCGCCGCGTCCACGATCCCCTGCACCAGCATCGCGGCCAGGCGGGGCTGCTCGTGCCCCAGCTCGGCCAGGGCCGCGACGACCATCGCGACCAGGCCTCCGTGCGCGGCGCGGATCTTCTCGCGGGCTCCGGCGTCCAGCTCGCTCGCCGAGATCGCGACCACCGCCCGGTGCCGCCGGTCCCCGACCAGGGCCAGCTGCTGCCGCACATACGCCTCGACCCTGCCCTCGGCGGAAGCCGCCCGCTCCATCGCGGCCTCGACCTCCGCCGCCCACACCGGGAAGTCGGCTTCGCACAGCTCCTCGACGACGGCGGCGCGGGAGCGGAAGTACTCGTACACCGACGACCGCGCCAGCCCCGTCCGCTCGGCCAGCGCCGGGAACGTCAGCGCCTCCGTCCCGCCCTCGGACAGGAGGGACCGCGCGGCGTCCAGCAGGGCGGCTCGCTGCATCGACCGGTGCTCGGCCACGGAGGCCGCTCGAATCCTTGGCACGCCGTCCACTGTACGGACGCGCCGGGCCGGACGGGAGGCAGCACGACGGGGACGCCGGTCGCCCGGGCCCGAGCGACGGCCGGAACCCCTCGGTCAGCGGCCGAAACTCGCCAGCTTCGCGCGCAGCTGCAGCACCGACTTGGTGTGGATCTGGCTGACCCGGCTCTCGGTGACCCCGAGCACGTTCCCGATCTCGGCGAGCGTGAGCCCCTCGTAGTAGTAGAGGGTGACCACGGTCTTCTCGCGCTCGGGCAGCGTGTTGATCGCCCGGGCCAGGAACCGCCGCAGCTCCCGGTCCTCGGCCACCTCCACGGGGTTGTCCGCGGCGGTGTCCTCCAGCGTGTCCATGACGCTCAGGCCGTCGCCGCCCTCGCCCCCGACGTGCAGCAGCTCCTCCAGGGCCACCACGTTGGCCAGCGACAGCTGGCTGAAGACGGCATGGAGCTCGTCGACCTCGATGCCCAGCTCCGCGGCCACCTCGCCCTCCGTAGGCGTTCTGCGCAGCCGTGCCTCCAGCGTGGCGTAGGCCCGCTCGACGTTGCGGGCCTTCTGCCGGACCGAGCGGGGGATCCAGTCCAGCGCCCGCAGCTCGTCGATCATGGCACCGCGGATCCGGGTGATCGCGTAGGTCTCGAACTTGATCTCCCGGTCGACGTCGAACTTCTCGATCGCGTCGATCAGCCCGAACACCCCGGAAGAGACGAAGTCGGCCTGCTCCACATTGGGCGGCAGACCGACGCTCACCCGCCCGGCCACGTACTTGACCAGCGGCGAGTAGTGCAGGATCAGCTGCTCCCGCAGCCGCTCGTCCCCTGTCGCCTTGTACGACCGCCACAGCTCGTCGAGCGTCGAGGGAGCGGGCGGCCGCACGCTGCCACCGTCGCGGGCGGCTGGGGGGATCGCCGCCCGGTCGGACCCGGAGGTGTGCTGGGGCATTCGTCGCCTTGTGCCGTTCTGCTGTGAAGTGCCAGGAATTGCCGTGATGCGCCGAGGGTGGAGTGGGTCGGGACGAAGGGAGCTGACGGGCGGGGTGGGCGGGGTGTCTGTCTGTGCCGTAGGGCGTGGTCCGCGTGGGGCCTTTCGTGAGCGTAGCGTGACTGAGGAGTCGCGGTGCGCGAACAGCGAGGCTCCACCCCCGCGCGAACCCCCTGCACGGCGCGTCGGACCGCACATGGGACGTCGCTCTGCGTGATCGCCCGGTGACGTCAACTCCGGGAATTCCCAAGGGCGTCGGGCGTTCCCCCGGACGGCCGAACACGCTCGGTCAGCGCCGAGTCCGACCGTCCCTGACCGAGATCAGCGCCTGGCGTGTCAACTTCCAGCCGTCGCCGTGTCGTTCGACGTAACCAAGTGCTCGGAGTTCGTACAGTCTGGCGACGGCCTCGTCCTCGGACGTCTGGGCGCCGCGTGCCACCTCTTCGGGTGATGCCGGCCGGTTGCCGGGCAACGCGGCCAGGACCTGGCGGGAGGCGGGCTCCAGCAGGTCGCGCGGGAGGACGGGACCGCGTCCGGCCGGGGCCAGCTGGCCGATCTCACCCACGAGTTCGACGACTTCCGCGGCGTTCGCGACCAGCACGGACTCGCCTCTCAGCAGTTCGTGCACCCCCGCCGAGAGGCTGCTGGTGGCCGGTCCGGGCACGCCCATGGTGAACCGGCCGAGCCGTTGCGCCGCCCGCGCCGTGACCAGCGAGCCGCTGCGGTGGGCGGCCTCCACGACGACGGTTCCCCTGGTGAGCGCGGCGTTCTCTACGGTTCCATGATCTGTAGTGTGTTGTTGCACTTCAGGGCACCGTTGGGTTCCGTGCATCGGTTCTCTAGGGGTGTTGCTCCGCGGCGGATCGTTGCACTCGATCGTGGAGTAAAGATAGAAATGCACGCTTTCCCTGTGCGGATGCCGTCGGGCATGCAGTACTGGTCGGTGATCGATGACGACTGGGACCTCGAGCCGTCCGCGGACTTGTACCTTCGCGAGGCCCGATTCGGGCAAGAGCGAGCCGAGCTGACGACCAAGTCGTACGCCGAGTCCCTGGCTCTGTACTTGTGCTGGTGCGAGCGCACTGGTCGGGACTGGCGCGAGGCCGGCGGCGACCTGGGACTGTTCATCACCTGGCTGAAGTACACGCCGTCGCGCGGTGAAGGCACCGTGGTCTTCGGGCCGGGCGCGAAGCAGGTCCGCCAGGCGCGACGGATCAACGGGATACTCGCCGCGGTCCGCGGGTTCCTGACCGACGCCGTCCGTCGTGGCGAGATCCCGAAGTGGGTGATGGGCCAGCTCTACGAGATCGGCGACAACAGCGACCTTCCCTTCGAGGCTCAGGGAGAGGACAGCAGGCTGACATTCCGCCTGCGGGCCCGCCACCGCCTCCAGGAGGAGGAGAACCCGGTCGACCGGGCGAGCGATGAAGAGATCGTCGCGATGTTCGCCGAGTGCCGCTCCGCGCGAGACCGGCTGCTTCTCCTCCTGATGGCGCGTGTCGGTCTGCGCAGGGGTGAGGTCGCCGGCCTGCGCCGCGAGGACATGCACTTCCTGATGGACTCCAGCGTCGTCGGCTGCCGCTACGAGGGCGCCCATCTGCATGTTGTCCGCCGACGGAACCCCAATGGGGCCTGGGCGAAGTCCCGGCGGCAGCGCATCATGCCGGTCGACTTCCTCGTGGTGCAGGCTTTCGATCAGTACGCCGCCGAGCGGGCTGGCTGCCCGGCCGCCCGGGAGAACGACTTCCTGCTCGTCAACCTCTTCCGTGAGCCGGTCGGCGCCCCGATCAAGCCCGCAGCCATCAACGAGTTGGTCACCGCCCTGGCGACGCGAGCCAACGTTGCTCGTCCTATAACCCCGCATATGTGTCGTCATGCGTTTGCCAGCAACGTTGCTGACGCTGGCGGCAGCGCCGACGAAGTACAGATGCTGATGGGGCACAAGCGCCCCTCGTCCGCGGAGCCTTACCTCCATCCCAAAGCCTCCCGCCTGCGTGATGCCGTCGACCGAGTTCCCGTTCCGCGCCTGCCGTTGGAGGGTTCGTGATGACGACCGCCTCCGCGACGTCCGTCGCACCGCTGCAGACCGAGCCGCGCAGGACCGACCTGTGGGACGCGGTCAAGCCGGAGTTCCTCAGCACGGTCGACTGGGACGACTCGATCCGAGTCATCGCCTTTCCGCAGGACCACCCGGTTCTCGGCTGGCAGTACTGCCAGACCAATGAGTGCCGGAAGCCCTCCGCCAGCACCGTCGGCCTCTGCGCCGCCTGCTTCAAGAGCTACAAGAACAGCGACGTCGCCGATCAGCCCGTCGAGGTGTTCCTCCAGCGGCCGAAGCAGTACCGCCGTAGCACCGGCGAGATCAGCTGCGCGGTCCAGGACTGCGCTCGGCCGGCGAAGACCAAGACGTTGGCGCTCTGCGCGACCCACCTCTGGCAGCAGCAGAAGGGGCTGCAGCTTCCGCTGCCAGAGTTCCTCGCCCACCCGTCGGTGACGCCCCTTGAGTCGTTCGGACCCTGCTCTGTCGTGGCCTGCACCCGACAGCGGTTCGGGCGGCCGCCCTACTGCGACGGCCACCGCCAGCGGCTCGCCCTCGCCCGCCGCACAGATCCGAGCCTCGACAGCCTTGAGGCCGAGCTGCACTGGCGCCGAACGACACCGGCAGTGGCGGTGAACGGATTCGTGAGCCTGCGCGGCATTCACGACACCGTGGCCGCCGAGATCCTCATCGGCATTCAGGCCCGCACCGAGCAGGGCCTGCAGACGCGTGACCTCATCGTGAGGCCCCTGGCGGACACGGCCCGCAGGCTGTTGGTCTCCTCGATCGAGGAGATCGACGACGCCCTCATCCCCCGCCACCAGCAGCAACTCCGAAACTCGGTGCTCACAGCCGTCAAGCGGGTCGGCCTCACGCCGGAGACCGAACGACACAAGGACGTCTGGGACGCCAGCGTGTTCGGCCTCTCGGGCACTCTGCGGTTCACCAACATCAGCCAGCCGTGGCTTCGCGAAGCCCTCAGAGACTGGGCGCACGAGGATCTGCCTCAGCGACGAGGAGACGGGGCCCGCGGCACCGTCCAAGACAAGATCAACGCGATAGGCATGCTCTCGGAGAGTCTGCGGCTGCAGCGAGACGACCAAGGCGACGCGCCGGCGAACCTGGGCAGGACGGACATCGTTTCGTTCCTGAACCGGATGAGCTACCTCGTCGATCAAGGCACCCTCACCCTGAACCGCCGCCACGTCGTGATCTGCGCCGTGAGGTTCGTACTGACGCGCGCCCGCAGCCAGGGCCTCACTCGCCCTGGCCGGTCGATGCACGGCCTGCCCGATGACTTCACGGTGCGGCCCGCCGACATCCCCGACCCACCGGAGGACTCGGAAGTCGGCAGAGACCTTCCCGTCGAGGTGGTCCGGGCACTTTGCGAAGGTCTCCCTGCTCTCGAGGCGCAATCCGGGGTCGATATCCGCACGACCATCGAGTTGATCATCGACACCGGCCGGCGTCCGGAGGAGATATGCACGTTGTTCTGGGACTGCCTGGAACGGGACGAAGACGGCAAGCCTGTCCTGATCTACGACAACCACAAGGCCAACCGCATGAAGCGGCGGTTGCCGATCTCCGAGGCCACCGCAGGTCTCATCGTCAAGCAGCAGGAACGAACCAGGGAGCGCTTCCCCGATACGGAGACGAAGAAGCTGCGGCTGTTGCCGTCGCTCAAACAGAACATCGCCGGCACCAGACCATCCACCGACAACTGGGCGGCGGACTGCCACCGGACCTGGGTTGATGCACTGCCGGACATCGTCGTCCCGACGCAGGTGATCATTGACGGGAAGACGGTGACCAAGCTCTTGCCGTTCGACAAGACGCGGATCTTCCCCTACGCCTACCGGCACACCTACGCGCAGCGGCACGCGGACGCCGGCGTCTCGCCGGACGTGCTCCGCGTTTTGATGGACCACCGCCAACTCAGCACCACACAGGGGTACTACCGCGTTGGAGAGAAGCGCAGGCGAGAGGCTGTCGACCGAGTGAGCGCCATGCAGTTCGACCGGCACGGCAATCGGATCTGGCGCACCGCGCAGACCCTCCTCGACTCCGAGCACGCCCGCCGCGCCATCGGCGAGACCGCCGTGCCCTACGGAGTATGCACCGAACCGGGCAACGTCGCAGCTGGCGGCCAGGACTGCCCAGTGCGCTTCAGATGTGTCGGATGCGGTCACTTCCGGACCGACGTCTCCTACCTGCCGGACTTGGAGGCATACCTCGCGCACCTCCTCCGAAGCCGCGAGCGGCTGATGGCCGCCATCGACGCCGACGACTGGGCCAGGACCGAAGCAATGCCCTCCGACGAGGAGATCAGCAGAGTCAAGCGCCTCATCAGCCGGGTCAAGGGCAACCTCGACGACCTGGACGGCGACGAGAAGCAACAGATCCTCGAAGCCACATCCATCGTCCGTCAGCAACGCCAGCGCGTCGTCGGACTCGGAATGCCCCGCATTGGTCAGCCCATTCCCGACATTCGACCCGATCGGACAGCATGAGCAACACAGCATTGGCGGAAGGGCGTCGCGCTGATTCATCACGTCGCCGCCAACGTGTGATCAAAGTGATCAACCAGGCTGCCAAGCAGGGCGAGGAGCTCAGCGTCTCCGCCATCGCCAGGCAAGCAGGCGTCGACCGGACGTTTCTCTACCGTCATCGTGATCTCCTGGAGCTTCTTCATACCGCCGCAGCCACCCCTGCCCCGACGGCCGACATCGGCGGATCCGCCGTCACGAAGGCGTCTCTGCAGGCGGATCTCGCGAACGCGCTCGAGCGCAATACCCGCGTCACCGCTCGGGTCCGCCAGCTGGAACAGAAGCTCTCCTCAGTCCTCGGAGAGCAGGTCTGGCGCGAGTCCGGGCTCGGGGCCCCCGAGGACATCGAGCACATGAAGCGGACGATCACCAATCTGGAGCAGCAGCTCGTCGACTTGAAGGGCCAGTTCGAAGAGCAAGCCGGCGAACTGGAAGCGTCGCGGGCAGCGAATCGAGAACTCACCCGGGCCCTCAACCAAGCCCGCTCCCGGTGATCAGCGGGGCGGCGAGCCGAGGGCTCGCCGCCCCCTCTTGCACCACATGTGTTGCAACTACTAGAGTCGATCAAACCGGCTCTGAGCAGCACTGATGCTGGAGAATCCCTCTCGGGTGAAGTCACGACCCCAAGAGAAGCACGCATGACCCGGTTGCGGAGCACGAACCTACTGGCCGTCGGATGCTCACCGGGCGGCAACTCCCCCACCACCAGTCCCTGTTCGGCGATCCTGTTGATCAGCCCGGTGTGTCCGCGGGGGTAGGGCCGGTCCACCCCGCACGCCAGTACGGCGACGGTCGCCCCGCCGGCGCCGAGGGCTCCGCGGTGGGCGGCGCCGTCGACGCCATAGGCCCCGCCGGACACCACCACCCAGCCGCGCTCGGCGAGGCCGGCGGCGAGACCGGCCGCCATGTGGGCGCCGTACTCGGTGCAGGCCCGGGCGCCGACGACGGCGACGGACTGCAGCGCCCACATCCGCAGACTGGGCCGCCCCCGCACCCAGAGCCCGAGGGGCCGGGCATCACCGAGGTCGTCGAGCTGGCTGGGCCACTCGGCGTCGCCGGGGCACACGAACCGCGCGCCCGCCTCCCGCGCGACAACCAGGTCCGCGCGGGGATCGGCCTGCTCGGCCCGTGCCAGCAGCCCCGCCCACCGCTTGCCGCCGACGCCCGGCAACGCCTGACCGCCGGCTCGCAGCCGGGCCGCCACGTCGTGCACGCCCTGTTCCCGCACCCACCGCCCGGCGATCTCGTCACCGGGTTCGATGACGCGGGCCAGGAAGACCCGGGCGAGCAGTTCGCCGCCGTGGTCGTCGGCGGTCACGTCAGCGCCCCGAGGGCCATCGGCACGCCCCGCGGGACGCCGGTGCGCAGTTGTAGTGCCAGGGCGACGTCCGCGGCACCCGGCCTGTCGTGGCCGACGAGGTCCGCGACCGTCCAGGCGACCCGCAGGACACGGTCGATTCCGCGGGCGGTCAGGACGCCTCGCTCCAGGTTGCGCTCGGCCTCGTCCATCGCGCCCGGTACCGCATGCCAGCGGCTGCGCAGCTCACGGCCCGGCACCTCGCTGTTGGTCCCCCAGGGTGTACCGGCGAACCGCAGCGCCGCCCGCTCCCTGGCCGCCCTCACCCGGTCGGCGACCACCGCCGTGGATTCGCCACGGACGCCCAGGTCGGTGAGCTGGGCGCGGGTGACGCGGTCCACTTGCACGCGCAGATCGACCCGGTCGAGGAGCGGGCCGGAGAGCCGGGCCTGGTAGCGGCGGATCGCCGAGGGCGGACACTCACAGAAGTCGTCAGCGAGCGAGAACCGCCCACAGGGGCACGGGTTGGCCGCGAGGACCATGAGGAACTTCGCCGGGAACCGCACGACGCCCGCGCTGCGCGCGATCACCACGTGGCCGGCTTCCAGCGGCTGCCTCAGCGCGTCGAGCGCCTGGGTGTTGAACTCGGGCGTCTCGTCGAGGAAGAGGACGCCTCGATGAGAGAGCGAGACCGCTCCGGGACGGGCGATGCCGGGGCCGCCGCCGACCAGAGCCTGCATGGTGGCCGAGTGGTGTGGAGCGCAGTAGGGGGCGACGTCGATCAGAGGCTTGCCCGGCGGCAGAAGTCCCGCCACCGAGTGCACTGCCGTGACTTCGAGCGACTCGCTCCGGGTCAGCCTGGGCAGAACGGCCGGGAGCCGCTCCGCGAGCATGGTCTTGCCGGCGCCCGGCGGTCCCTCGAGGAAGAGGTGGTGGCCGCCTGCCGCCGCCACTTCGACGGCTGTCCGCGCCGACAGTTGTCCCACCACGTCCGCCATGTCGTGCCCGTGGTCCTGCTGCGCGGCTCCGGCACTGTGTATCCCCGTGGCCGCGCCCGTGCCGGGCACCCGGAGACCGGCGAGCAGCGGATCGGGCCGTCCCGGGTCGTCCGGCTCCTCGTCGGGGACCGGCTCGTCCGCGAGGACCGCGATCAGTTGGCGCAGGCTCCGCACGCCCAGCACGGAGACGTTCGGTACCAGCGAGGCTTCGGCGGCGGCGCATTCCGGCACGACCACCTGTTCGTATCCGGCGTCGGCTGCGGCCAGTACCGCGGGCAGGATGCCCCGTACCGGACGTACCCGTCCGTCCAGTCCGAGCTCCCCGATCATCACGATGTCGGCGAGTACCCGCGGGTCGACCCGCTCGGCGGCGCCGAGTACAGCACACGCCACGGCGAGGTCGAAGCCTGAGCCCGCCTTCGGCACCGACGCCGGACTGAGCCCCACCGTCAGTTTCTTCGAGGGCCACTGTGCCCCCGAGTTGACCACCGCAGCCCTTACCCGGTCCTTGCTCTCCGTCAGGCTCTTGTCCGGCAGCCCCACCAGGGTGAAGGCCGCCACCCCGGGCTCCAGGTCCGCCTGGACCTCGACCACCACCCCCTCGACGCCCACCAGCGCCACCGAGCACGTCCGTGCGAACCCCATCTCAGGCCGCCCCTCGCACGTGCTCGACGACGGGTGCCCCGCGCTGCGGCAGGAGCACGCCGACCACGTCGATGCGGACGCCGCCCGGCGGCGCCCCGCCGTGGGCGTGGATCCAGTGTTCGGCGAGGCCGCGCAGCCGCTCCGCCTTCCCGGGGGTCACCCCGGCCAGGGGCTGCCCGAAGGGACCCGCCCGCCGGGTCTTGACCTCGCAGACGACCAGGACGTCCCCGTCCCGCGCCACGATGTCGATCTCGCCCGTCCTGCCGCAGCGCCAGTTGCGCTCCAGGACCGTCAGACCGGTCTCCGTCAGCCGCCGCGCGGCCAGCGTCTCGCCGTACCTGCCGAGTGCGCTGCGTGCCCGATTGGTGTTCATGTCGGCACCACCTCCGGCGCCAACCGTCACGCACACCCCGCCCACGTGTTGATCTTGGTGAGCTACTCAGCGGTTGTGGACAACTCCATCACCCACACGAGCGGCCGCCCTGACGGGCTCAGCCGCCCGGCAGCTCCAGGTCGCTCTTGTTCAGCTCCTCAATGTTCACGTCCTTGAACGTGAGGACGCGGACCTGCTTCACGAACCGCGCCGGCCGGTACATGTCCCAGACCCAGGCGTCCGCCATGGACACCTCGAAGAAGACCTCACCCTGGACCGAGTGCACCTGCATCTCGTAGTCATTGGTGAGGTAGAAGCGCCGCTCGGTCTCAATCACGTATTTGAACAGACCGACGACGTCGCGGTACTCCCGGTAGAGCTTCAGCTCCATCTCGGTCTCGTACTTTTCGAGGTCCTCGGCGCTCATGGCATGTTCCCCTTCAGCCGTGCGATCCCACCATTGTGCGCCAGTACCGCACGCGCCTAGACGATTTCCGTGTCCAGGGTGACGGGCCCGGCGGGGGGACCTTCGTCGAGCAGCCTACGGAACAGCTCGGCGAGTCTGGTCGGATACACCGTCTCATGTGCCCGGGTCAGTTCCTGGCACGTCCACCAGCGCGCTCCGGCGACACTGCGCCGCTCCAGCTCGGTCAGGCCCCTGGCCTCGGTGGCCGTCTGCGTCGTACGGGCCAGGTAGTACCACTCGTCCTGGTCCCAGCGGCGGCCGGCGAACGGGAAGGAGCATGTCCGCCGCCACAGCACCGGCCCGAGTTCGACGTCCGTGATGCCGGTCTCCTCACCGAGTTCCCGCAGCGCGGCCTGCTCACGGGTCTCGTCGCCCTCCAGGCCGCCGCCCGGCGTGAACCACCAGTCGTCGGCCGGGTCGTCCGGTTCATGGCCGTGCAGCAGCAGGATGCGGTCGTCGGGATCGAGCAGGACGACCCGGGCCACCTTGCGCAGGCGGCCCTCGTACGGCGCCTCAGCGGGCACCGGCGGGCTCCGTACGGCCGCGGCTGCGGGAACGGCCCAGCAGGTTCGCGACCGGGCCGTACGCACCGCCGCCGAGGACCAGCACGGCACCGCCCACGATCATGAACTCGATGGTGCGCAGCGGGCCCGGCCGGGAGAGGCTGCCCAGCGTCTCGAAGCCGGTCGGGCGCTTGAGCATGCCCTTCATCGGCCAGATCACGGCGTCCACCCGGGCGGTCACGGCGCTGCGCGCGACCGTGCCCTTCGCCGCGTCGGTGAGGTGGGCGGTGGAGTCGAGGGAGCCCTGCCGCTCGTCGCCGAGGAGGAAGAGCCGGCCCTTGGGGACGGTGACCGTCGGGAAGCCCTGGAGCTCGGCCAGGCTGCCCGTCGGCAGGTACGGTTCGTCGATCTGCTTGCCGTTGACGGTCAGCTTGCCGTCGGTGCAGCAGGCGACCGTGTCCCCGCCGACCGCGACCACGCGCTTGACGACGTCCGCGTTGGTGACCCAGCTCTTGTCGTGGAAGACGACCACGTCGCCCCGGCGCACCTCGCTGCCGTCGATGCGCTGGCCGACGACCCGGTCGCCGGCGTCGATCGTCGGCGTCATCGAAGTGGTGGGCACGGTGTACGGCCGGTAGACCACCGCCGCCCAGCCGAATCCGCCGAGGAACAGCACGATGCCCAGCGCCACGGCGATCCCGGACAACCGGTTCCCGAGCCCGCCGCCGTCCCGCGCCGTGCCGGTGCTGGTGCCTCCGCCGCTGCGCGGGGCCGTGCGTATCGTGCTCTCGCCGCTCATGAGGCCGCACCCTACCCGGCGGTACCGGGCAGGGGCAGCCCTTCTTCGACAGCCCTGGTCACAAGCTCCCCAAGGGTTTCACATGGGCCGGTCAGCCGACGTCCGCGCGCCGTGGTTCAGCGCTTGCCGGCGGCCGCGCGCCGGTCGAACTTGGAGCCGGTCCGGTCGCCCCGCCGACGGCGCCACACCGCGATCGGCAGGACGGCCGCGACGGCCACGCCCTCCGGGGCCACCGAGAGCGAGGCCGCGGCGGAGGCCTGCGTGTTGATGCCGGACTGGTCGAAGGTGTCCGGGACGGGCAGCGTGCCCCAGCGGTTGATCGGCCAGGCCTTGACGATGGCACGGCCGACGACCTCGTTCACCGGGACCATGCCGTGGTGCTTGTCGGACTGGTTGTAGCGGGAGTCGCGGGAGTTCTGCCGATGGTCGCCCATCACCCAGATGTAGCCCTTGGGCACCTTCACCGTGAACTGGCCGCCCTGGTCGTCGACGCTGCACGGGGTGTTGCCCGGGTACACATAAGGCTCGTTCAACGCGTGGCCGTTGACCTTGAGCGGGCCGCTGTTCTTGCAGGAGACGGTGTCGCCGCCGACGCCGATGACGCGCTTGATCAGGTCCTTCTCCTGGGCGGACGGCATCAGGCCGATCCAGCTGAGGAAGGTCTGGATCGCGTTCGGCTGGGCGGTGGGCTCGCCCGCCAGCCAGTCGTCCGGGTCGTGGAAGACGACGACCTCGCCGCGCTTGGGCTCGGAGCCGAACCACGGGGTGAGCTTGTCGACCAGGACGCGGTCACCCTGCTGGAGGGTGTTCTGCATCGAGTCCGAGGGGATCGAGAACGCCTGCACCAGAAACGTCTTGATCAGCAGCGCCAGAACCAGCGCGATACCGATCAGGATCGGCAGCTCCTTCCAGAAGGAGCGGGGCTTCTTCGGTGCGGCCGCCGCCGAATCGCTCCCGTCGCCCCCGGGGCCGGCCCCGTCGCCGCCGGAGTACGGGCCGTCCTCCGGGGTCGGGCCCCCGGCCGGTCCGCTCTCACTCCCGGAGGTGGAACCACCGTCTGCGCTGGGGACATTCTCCTCGGGGCGCCCGCCGTGGTCCTCGCCGTCGTGTCCCGACCGTGCGCCTACCGCCACATCCCCCACGCCAACTCCTTACTCCGTGCCGCCGCCCGCGCCATCCACGACGCAGGCCCACCACTCCCATAACGAGCGGGAGTTCCGCAGGGCTCGGGAGTTGGACGTATCCGTTCGGATCGTCGGAGGCAACCCTATGCGACAGCCGGGGAGCCGCGGTCGACCCCGACACGGAGTGAGAAACGCTTGCGAAGGTTTTAGGTTCCTCGAGCGAGGCCCAGTGGCCGAGGGGCCAGCCGATCCATTTGGCCCGGCCGACCACGTTGCTCACGGGGACCGTGCCGCCGTAGGCGGTGTCCTGATGGGCCCGGGAGTCGGCCGAGTTGCCCCGGTGGTCGCCCATCACCCAGAGCCGTCCCTGCGGGACGGTGATGTCGAACTCCTGCATCGAGGGGGCGTTCCCCGGGTAGAGGTAGGTGCCCTCGGTGAGGGGAACCCCGTTGACCGTCACCCGGCCCTGCGCGTCACAGCACTTGACGTGGTCGCCGCCGACACCGATGACCCGTTTGATGAGGTCCTTCTCGTTGGCCGAGGGCAGCAGACCGATGAAGGTGAGCCCCTCCTTGAGCTGCTTGACGACGACCGGGTCGTTCGCCTTGGCGGTCTGCTCGTCGGCCAGCCAGCCGCCCGGGTCGTGGAAGACGACGACGTCCCCGCGGTGCGGCTGCCACCCGAACCACGGGGTGAACTTGTCGACCAGGACGCGGTCGCCGATCCGGATCGTCTGCTCCATCGAGCCCGACGGGATCACGAAGGCCTGCACGAGGAACGTCTTCAGCACCAGCGCTATCAGGACGGCCACACCGACCAGCAGCGGTATCTCCCGCATGGCTCCGCGCCGTCGCTTGCGCTTGACCTTGCGCTGCAACTTGCGCCGCTCCGCGCGGGAGCGGCCGCCGCCCGGGCTGGAGGTGCGCCGGGCCCCGGTGGGCAGCAAGGTGGCGGCGTCGCCGACCGGCACGCCGCGCGGTTTGCCCCGGTTACCCATGCACACCCGCCCCTGCCGACCGCTCCGGCTCCTCCGACTCCGGCTCCGGCACGCGCGCGTAGGCGGTGGGACGGGTGAGCCGGGTCCAGTGGGCGTGCGGCCAGATGATCCAGTCGGCGCGTCCGACGACCTTCCCGACGGGGACCATGCCGCCGCCGGGCGAGCCCAGGTGGTCACGGGAGTCGCTGGAGTCGCTGCGGTGGTCACCGAGGACGAAGAGCCGGCCGCCCGGGACGACGACGTCGAAGGCCACGGTGGAGGGAGTGTCCCCCGGATAGAGGAACGCGGTCTCGTCGACCGGCCGGCCGTTCACTTCGATCCTCCCCTTCTTGTCGCAGCAGACCACATGGTCTCCTCCCACACCGACGACGCGTTTGATGTAGTCGGCGTCCCCGAAGTACCCGGCTCCGTCGAACACGACGACGTCGCCGCGGCGCGGCTCGGCACCGAAACGGTACGCCAACTTATCTACGAGAACCCGGTCTCCGATCCTCAATCCCTGTTCCATGGATCCGCTGGGAATCTGGAATGGTTGAGCCACGAAGGTGTTGAGGACGAGCAAAAACGCCAGGCAGGCGAAGAGGATCAGGGTGATCCACCCGCCCGGCAGCCAGTCGGCGAGCCGGGTCAGCAACGCGAAACGCGACCGGCCCTCCGCGGCCCCTGGTCCGGGGCTGGAGGAACGGTCGCGTTCCGTCGGCTGTGCTTCGGTGTCCATCGAGGCCAGATGGTATCCGGCCGCGATAAGAACTCCGTCGCGCGAGATCAGTTCTCGCGCTTCTCCTTGATCTTCGCGGCCTTACCGCGCAGCTCGCGCAGGTAGTAGAGCTTGGCGCGACGCACGGACGCATGATCCTGGCGTGGGGACGCC
>NZ_JBEYFC010000009.1:0-45637 GCF_040634175.1 Streptomyces sp. NPDC007162 | reverse complement strand
CCTCCGGCACCCACCCGGCCGCCGCCCAGGCCTGTGCCGAACTAGGTAGACACCGAGCACGATGCCGGGATCCTCCGGGAGTTCGTGGACGGTCGAAGTACGCGTCAACTGGCCCGAAGACCGACCGCCAGCGTCAGTTCAAGGACCCGGTGTGGCGATGCGAGATCCGGAAACAGCTCCCGCAGCTGCGACATCCGGTACCGGACTGTCTGGGGATGGACGAACAACGCCGCCGCCACCTCGTCCCGCCTGCCCTGGTGCAGCAGCCACGCCCGCAACGTCTCCTCCAGCCGCCGTGCGGTCGCGACAGGCAAGGTGCGCAACGGTGCGAGGGCTCGGACACGCAGGTCTGCGAACGCGTCCACGTCGGCGCTCAGCACCAGCTCGGGCAGGTGGTCCTCGGTGTCGCGGATATCAGAGGAGAGGGAGCGCGCGCGTACGGCTCGTGCGTACGAGGCGGACGCACGAGTCCATGGCCGGGCCGGGCCGACCACGGCGGTGCGGTCGGTCAGCTGCCGCAAGAGATGTGACCGGTCGGAATCGGGGACGAGCAGCACACCGGTGGCGTCCGGCAGATCGTCGAGGACGAGGGTGCTCGGGTCGAGCGCGCGGTAGGCAGGCCGGGCCTGGGCGGCGGGCAGCAGGACCGCCGTCAGCGTAACCGGAGGCTGCCATCCGGCCCGTTGAGCAGAGGCCAGCAGCATGTCCGGGCTCGCGCCGGCGAGGAGGTCGCGGGCCAGGTGTTCCAGGTGGCGCTCGTGGGCCCTGCCCCGGGCGGCCAGTTCGTCGGCGTGGCCCGCGGCGCTCGCGGCGGAGAGCTCGTCGATGTAGGCGAAGGTCAGCTCGGCGAACTTGGCGACCTCGGCGGCGGGCAGACCTGCGGACACGGCGCCCGCTGCCAGGCATCGCCAAGCCACGCGGGCGCCGACGCGGTAGGCGCTGAGCAGGGCGTCCATCGAACGGCCGTCGCGCACCTCGCCGCGGCCCAGCTCGTAGGCCGCGTCACCGCCGTCGCCGCCCGCGGCGTTCCCGCTCGCGAGGTCCAGGTAGTGCCCGAGGGCGGTGCGAACGGCTCGGCGGATGGTGCCGCCCATGCTGCCCGAAAGGGCGTTGGCGTAGGAAGGGACCTCGTCGATGATCGCCTGGACGACCTCGTCGGCGGTGGTCTTCAGCGCGGCCCGAAGTGCGGTGACCGTCGTCTCATCCAGGGCCAGTTCGCTGGCCCTCTGGGTTACACGACTCACGTTTTTATTCCCTGCGAACAATTCCACCCACCAGATTTACGTCCTACGGTCAGGACTTTACGCCCTGAGGCGCAGCAAGCTGGAGTCATGACGAGTACTGCCCTGCGCAGCAGGGCGTGGAAACTGCTGGAGATGGTCACGACGCCGCTGCTGCCGTCGGACTACCTCGACCTGGTCAGCCCACTGCGTGCGGGCGCTGACCTGCGGGGGCGCATCGAGGCCGTGCACCCCGAGACGGATGACGCCGCGACCATCGTGATCAGGCCGGGACGGGGCTGGCGCGGCCACACGGCCGGTCAGTACGTGCGGATCGGGGTCGACGTCGACGGGGTACGCCTGTGGCGTGCCTACTCCATCACCTCGCCGACGAACCGCCAGGACGGCCGTGTCACGATCACCGTGAAGGCGATCCCGGACGGCAAGGTCAGCAACCACCTGGTCCGCAGGGCGAAACCGGGCACACTGATCCAGCTCGACCAGGCGACCGGTGACTTCGTGCTGCCGCAGGCCAAGCCCGCCAAGGTGCTCTACCTGACGGCCGGCAGCGGCATCACACCCGTGATGGGCATGCTGCGCGACACCGAGTTCGACGACGTCGTCATGGTCCACTGCGCGCCACGGCCGCAGGACGTGATCTTCCGCAGCGAACTGCACGATCTGGTCGCGGACGAGAAGCTGCGGCTCATCGGCGTGCACACCGACACAGACGGCATGCTCGACATCGCCCGGCTCGACGAACTCGTGCCCGACTGGGCCGAGCGCGAGACCTGGGCCTGCGGACCCGCGGGCCTGCTCGACGCCGCCGAAGAGCACTGGAGCGAACACGGCGTCCAAGAGCGCCTGCACACCGAACGCTTCCGCCCCGGCATCGTCGTCGCCGGCGACGGTGGCGAGGTCACGTTCAGCGTCACCGGCAAGACCGTCGACGCGGACGGCGCCACGCCGTTGCTGGACATCGGCGAGGAGGCCGGCGTACTCATGCCGTCCGGGTGCCGCATGGGCATCTGCTTCGGCTGCGTCACGCCGCTCAGGGGTGGCGCCGTCCGCGACCTGCGCACCGGCGAGATCACCGAGGCCGAGCCGGGCGTCCTCATCCAGACCTGCGTGTCCGCCGCGGCGGGCCCCTGTGACATCGAACGGTAGGAGCACCTTGACCGCTATCGACCCCACCGCCCACCTGACCGCGGAGCAGATCGAGGAGCTCGGCCGCGAGCTGGACGCGATCCGTGACGAGGTGATCGCCGGCCGCGGCGAGAAGGACGCCGCCTACATCCGCAAGGTCATCTCGGCGCAACGCAAACTCGAGCTGGTCAGCAGGGGCGTGCTGCTGTTCTCGATGTTCCCGCCCGCGTGGCTGCTCGGCACCGCCGGGCTGTCCGTGGCGAAGATCATGGACAACATGGAGATCGGCCACAACATCCTGCACGGTCAGTGGGACTGGATGCGAGACCCGAAGATCCACTCCACGACCTGGGAGTGGGATCACGTCTCGCCGGCCGACCAGTGGAAGCACTCGCACAACGAGCTGCATCACACGTACACCAACGTGATCGGCAAGGACAACGACCTCGGCTACGGCATCATGCGCGTCGACGAGGACCAGAAATGGCACCCGTTCCACCTCGGTCAGCCGCTGTGGAACTTCATCAACGCCTGCTTCTTCGAGTACGGCATCGCAGCGTACGACCTGGAGCTCGGCAAAAACCTGGACAAGCGGCGCCGCAAGAACCCGGAGTTCCGCGCGCGGGCCAAGGCCGTGGGCCGCAAGATCCGCAAGCAGGTGCTCAAGGACTACGTGATCCACCCGCTGCTATCGGGCCCGTCGTTCCTCCCCACGCTCGCCGCCACGTTCACCGCGAACCTGGTCCGCAACATCTGGTCCCACTCCGTGATCATGTGCGGGCACTTCCCCGAGGGCGTACAGGTCTTCGAGCGCCGGTCGATCAAGGGAGAGACGCGCGGCCAGTGGTACCTGCGCCAGATGATGGGCTCGGCGAACATCAGCGGCAGCAGGGCCATGCACTTCATGACCGGCAACCTGTCGCATCAGATCGAGCACCACCTGTTCCCGGACCTGCCGAGCAACCGGTACGCCGAGGTCGCGGTGAAGGTGCGCGCGCTGTTCGAGAAGTACGAGCTGGAGTACGTCACCGGACCGCTGCCCAAACAGGTGTTCTCCGCGTGGCGCAAGGTCTTCCGGCTCTCGCTGCCGAACAAGAAGCCCGAGGTCAAGACGCCGGACCGTGAGCAGGAGCTCGTCGCCGCCTGATTGTCACGAGCGCCTGGCTCACGAACCCGAGGTCAGGCGCCCTTGGGAGAACGGCTGCGGCCCAGTCCGGGCTCGCGCGCCGCCCGCCGCGAGCAGGCCGCGCACAGCAACGGGCAGCACGGCGGGCACGGTGCGCGCAGGACGACGGGCGAACACGGGGGCAGGATCGCCATCCGCAAGCCGCTGCTGACCCTGCTGGCCGTCCTCGTCGGCCAGCTCGCCATCGCGGTCCCGGCCAGGTATCTCCAACTGGCCCTGCCCGACAACGGATCCGCCCCCACGAGCAGCAGGCAGCGGCAGGCGTACGACACAATCTCCGACAAGTTCGGGCCAGGCTTCAACGGACCGCTGCTCGTCCACGCCGACACCTCCCACGCCACGGACGCGCAAGCGGCCACCGCCACGCTCGCCAAGTACCTGAAGGCCGCCGACGGCGTCGCCGCGGTCGGCAAGCCCCAGGTCATCGACCACGGGGAGGCGGCCGTCATCCAGGTGGTACCGAAGACGGGACCCTCGGACCAGAAGACCAAGGACCTCGTACAGCACATCCGCGACGAGGCACCCACCTGGCAGCAGCAGACACAGGCCGAGGTCTCGGTGACCGGTACGACCGCCGTGAACATCGACGTCTCCGACCGGTCGGCGAACTCTCTGATCCCCTTCGCGCCCGTCGTCGGCCTGTCACTGCTGCTGTTGCTGCTCGTCTTCCGCTCGGTGATCGTCCCGTTGAAGGCCAGTCTCGGCTTCCTGCTGTCGGTGGCCGCCACCTTCGGCGCGGTCGTGGCCGTCTTCCAGTGGGGCTGGCTCGCGAGACCGGCCTCCTTCCCGAACTCGAACACCTCGCCGACCTCCTGGTCGCGACGCGACAGACCCGACCCGAGCAACCGACCCGAACCCGGCGCTCGAAGCGCTCCGACGACGCGCCGGTCACCCAGTCGGTCAGTCGACGCCGACGCAGGCAGCGTGATCGTCCCTAGACGGCAGCACCGGCTTCCTCAAGAGCAAACAGAGCGCGGTCAACACCCTCGGCGACTACACCGTCTCCGCCTGGGTGAAGATCAACTCAGCGCTCGGCACCACCGCCGTCTGCCAGGGCACCACCCAGCACCAAGCCTTCTACCTCTCCTACGACAAACCCAGCGCCGCCTGGATGTTCCAGACCACCACTCCGACTTCCCCACCGCCGAAGGCGACCCCAACAGCGGCACGATCGGCACCTGGACCCACCTCGTCGCCACCTTCCGGGCACCAGCCCCGGGAAGCGCCACCACCGGCAACATGGCCCTCCACCAGCTGGACGGTCTGACAATGCGAACAGCAGCTTGCCGTGCCCGCTGGGGGGCGGTGGGTTCGGCGGCGTCGCGGCCGAACCGACTCCCTATCGGCGTACGTGGATGACTGTCTTCCCGCTGCGTCGCGTGGTCGGGTCAAGGGCACCCACGGCATCATCCAAGCTCTCGACGTGACCGATGTTTGTCCGCAGCCGTCCGTCCCGCACCCGCTGCACGATCGCACCCAGTCCGGCACGATCGGCCTCGACAACGAAGTCCACCGCCAGACCGTCAGTGGGCCGAGCCTCGACCGGGCCGACCACGGACACCAGCGTTCCTCCGGCCCTGATCAGGGCAGCGGACCGCTTCTGAACGTCGCCACCGATGACATCGAAGACCAGATCGACACCGCCGACGTCCTTCAGCGCGTCGTTCTCGAGATCGACGAATTCATGCGCGCCGAAGTCGAGTGCCTTCTCGCGGTCGGCGGCGCGTCCGGTGCCGACGACGTAAGCGCCGGCCTCACGTGCGAGCTGGGTCACCATCGTCCCGACTGCCCCGGCCGCGCCATGGGCAAGGACGGTCTGGCCGGCCTGAAGGCGGCCGTGCTGGAACAGCCCCTGCCACGCGGTCAGACCTGAGATCGGCAGGGACGCGCCTACCGTGAAGTCGACGTCGCCGGGCAGCGGTGCGAGGTTGCGTGCTTCGATCGCCACGTACTCCGCCAGGGTGCCGTCGCGGTGCCAGTCGGCGAGGCCGAACACCCGTTGCCCGACCGACAGCCCCGTCGTGCCGTAGCCGAGGGCGCTGACCACTCCGGCCAGCTCGTGGCCGGGGATCGACGGTGTCTTGTCACGGCCGGCGCGATCGGTCCAGGTCGATGGCCACTCCATCTCAGTCGGGACGAAGCCCGATGCATGAATCTGAACGATGACGTCGTTGATCGCTGCGGACGGCTCAGGCCGCTCCGTCAACGTCATCCCGGCCGTTCCCGCGGCCTGGTCGGTTACCACAATGGCTTTCATCGAGATTGGCCCCTTCCTCGTATGTGCTGTGGGTTGTGGTGGGTGTTGCCGAGCCTGGCGGCGAGAGCCGCTGACGATGTCGCGATCTCATAGAGTTCGGAGCCCGGCATAACGAACCTTTCCCACGTGGTCATTGGAGACGCCGACGCTCATCGCGGGGTACGGGTCCGGTAGGCCGGATGACGGTGACACCCTCCATTCGTCAAACTCGTGCCACGCGCACCCGGCTTGGTCCCTCGCGAGGGTCGACCGAGGAAGATCTCCGATGAGCCAGGGTGAGGAAAGAGCGGTGTCCGCTCGTCCACTGGTCGGTGATGCTGAGGGCGAGGTCCTCGGCGACCCTGTGGAGCGCGCGTCGCCCCAGCCGTGCCCAAGGGAAAGACGGACCGCGGTGGCCCTGGTGGTCCTCGAACCGCGCCGTGCACAGCTCCTCGATGTCATCGGCGTCGACCTCGACGACGAGGCGTCCCGCCGGGGCCATGAGTCCACCACAACGGCGCAGCAGGCTGTGCGGGTCGCCTCCGATGCCGATGTTGCCGTCGATGAGCAGAACCGTCTGCCAGCCGCTCTCGGCCGGCAGACGGTCGAAGACCGACCGGCACAGAGCGAGCCCGCCCTGGACGGTGGTGAGTGCGACCGCGCGGGGTGCGATGTCGACGCCGAGAGCGAAGACTCCCCGGCGCAGCAGCTCTCTGCACATCCGGCCCGGCCCGCAGCCGACGTCCAGGACTGGGCCGACGCAGCGTTCCAGCACGGTCGTGTCGGCTGCTGTGGGCTGCTCGTGCCAGCGGTGCACGGGCAACCGGATCCGGCGCCCGTCCACCAGCCGCAGATACACCGGTCCACGGCCGGGTAGCAGGGCCATCGCGTAGGGGCCCTGTTCCGCACCGTACGGCTTGTCCTCATCGGCGGTCACGGTGTGGCGCCATGACCTGCGGCGGACAGGCCCTTGTCGCCGCGGTCGGCTCGCCGGGCGCGGCGAAGTCTGATCGCGAGGGCCACTGCGGAGGCGGCGAAGAGCACGCCGGTGATCACCAGCCATCGGCCGAGGTAGACACGGTCGGAGAGCCCGGTGTCACCGGGGTAGGAGACGGCGAGGCGGAAGACGAGAGGGAACCAGACCAGCAGGAGCAGGCCGGACAGGAAGGCGGGGACGCGCAGGTGGTTGATCCACGGCACTGCCGGTCCGTCGGCGGTGCGATGATGCAGTACAGAGAGGGCGGACAGGTCGGCCAGCGAGTACAGGGGCAGCAGGATGAGGTCATGGAGGACGGCCGCGCCGACGAACCAGATCGCCACCTCCAGCGGCCGGACCGCGAAGAGGCGCACCATTGCGTAGGCGCTGAGGGCGAACGAGGCGATCAGGACCAGCAGATGCAGGGGGCCGGAGCCGTACCAGCGGACGAATCGTGTCATGGTCACGCCTTGAACGTGAGTCGATGGACCCACTTGGTGTTGTTCACGCCGGGGTTGGCCGGGACGATGACGCGGGCCGGGTATCCGTGATCGAGCGAGAGGTCCGCGCCGTTGACGCGGAGGGCGAGCAGCGCTCTGGAATCGCGGATCTGGTTGCCCCGCAGCACCACCCTGGTGAACGGGCCGGGTGGTTGGATGGATTCGACCAGGACGCTTCCGGCATCGGTCATGCCGGCCAGGGCGGCGAGGTCGGCCAGCCGGAGGCCGCTCCAGTTCTGGTCGTCGGTGGACCAGCCCTCCACGCAGGCGATCGGCAGCGCGGCGGCGTGCTGGGGCATCGTCAGAAGCTGCTCGCGTGTGAAGACCTGCGGCGCTCCGCGTCCGTGCACCTCCAACCGCCAGCCGGGGCCCACCAGAGCGGGGGTGACGCCGACCTTCGCCGCCGTCTTGTTGATCTGGAAGCCGTTCGGACCCTCGCCCGGATCGCGGTTGTGCGGTGCGAGGAGCGCAGTGCCGCGCAGCCGGCCGCCGATGCTCTGTCCCGCGGTCACGACGAGGAGGAGCAGCGATCCCGCGCCCACCACGCCCAGCGCGCCGCGGCGGGTCATCGTCGGCTGAGCGGGGGCAGCTGCCACCAGGCCGTCGGGATCGGGGGGTTCGGGCACGGTGTGGGTAAGGTCGGTGCGCAGCTCGGCGCTCAGACTGCGCGAGCGCAGGGCCCGTGTCATCCGGCCGAGCTTGAGGCACACGTGGACGACGAAGGCTGCGATGAACACCCAGGCGCCGTAGAAGTGCAGGCGGTAGAACGAGCCCGGGAAGACGTAGTAGAGCTGGATGTTGAGGATACCGGTGACGAATTCGAAGATGACGCCGCCGACCAGCATCAGCAGGGACAGCCGCTCGAGTCCGTGAGCGACGGAGCGCACCGGCAGCCATTCGAACAGCCTCGGGATGACCGACCACAGCTTGGCCAGCAGGACCGGGACGAGGACCACGCCCAACGTCACATGGACGCCCTGGAGCAGCCGGTAGAGCCAGTAGGGATGTGTGGGCCAGCTGAAGAGGTAGAAGCCCAGCACGCCCTTGTCGGGTGTCTCGTCATTCAGGGGGCTCAGGCCGGGGTTGTAGGAGGCGTAGGACAGCAGCCCGGTGACGAACAGCACCGGAATACAGATCAGGAGGACCAGCCCGAACACCGACGTCAGCCAGGGACCGCGGATCGGACTGCGCCAGAATCCCGGCCGGAACGGCCCCGGGGGCGGGGGCATCTGGCCGACGCGCTGCGACGCCGTACGGGTACGGGCTGCCGCCGACGCCACCACTGCCGCCCAGCCGGCCCGCACACGCCTCAGCCGCTCCCGCGCGCGCCTCTCGTTCGGTCCCCGGCGCGCCCGTCCACTTTGTGGGTCCGAACTCGACGGCCGTTCACCACTTGCCATCGTCATCCCGCTACCGGTGCTCGGGGTTTTCGTAGTCGCGGTGGCACCCGGCGTCCCAGGCGGTGCGCTGGTTGCCGTAGGCGGGGACGCCACCCAGGTCCTTCAGCGCCCGGGCCAGGTGCAGCAGGTTCCAGGTCATGAAGGTGGTGTTGCGGTTGGTGAAGTCGTTCTCCGGACCGCCCGAGCCGGGATCGAGGTAGGAGGGGCCGGGGCCCGCCTCGCCGATCCAGCCGGCGTCCGCCTGGGGCGGGATGGTGTAGCCCAGGTGCTGCAGGCTGTAGAGGACGTTCATGGCGCAGTGCTTGACACCGTCCTCGTTGCCGGTGATCAGGCAGCCACCGACCCGGCCGTAGTACGCGTACTGGCCTGACCCGTTGAGCAGACTGGAGCAGGCATAGAGACGCTCGATCACCCGCTTCGTCACGGAGCTGTTGTCACCCAGCCAGATCGGACCGGCCAGCACGAGGATGTCGGCCGCCATGACCTTCCGGTACAGCTCGGGCCAGGCGTCCGTCTCCCAGCCGTGCTCCCGCATGTCGGGCCACACACCCGTGGCGATGTCGTGGTCCACCGCCCGCACCACGTCGACCTGGACCCCTTGGGCGTCCATGATGGCGGTGCTGCGGTCGATCAGCCCCTGGGTGTTGCTCGTCTCCGGCGAGCGCTTGAGCGTGCAGTTGAACACCAGAGCACGCAGGTCGTCGTACCGGGCCGGCGGTGCGTCGGTAGCGGGCGACGAAGTAGTCACGCGGTCCTCCCGGAGCCCTGCCGCCGCACGGTGCGCGGCGACTCGTCCACTGTGCCCAGCCTGCGTGTCGACTTCGGCAGCCGCCACCGCAACGCCTCCGAACGGTTCCGGCGTTCCGCGCCCCGGTCGGCTGCCGACGAGTGGCCGGGACCGGTGGCGATGCCTACGTTCGTCTCATGGGTACCGAAGGCGCGACCGAGTCGCAGAACACGGCAGCAGCTGAGGACGTCGCGCACCTGTTGGTGCGTTGCCTGCGGGCCGAGGGCGTGGAGTACGTCTTCGGGATCCCCGGCGAGGAGAACATCCGCTTCGTCGACGCACTGAACGGCTCCGGTATCCGGTACATCCTGGTGCGCCACGAACAGGCCGCCTCGTTCATGGCGGAGATCTACGGACGGCTGACCGGCCGGGCCGGGGTGTGCTCGGCGACCCTGGGGCCCGGCGCGATCAACCTACTGCTCGGCACCGCGGACGCCATGACCAACAGCGCCCCGATGGTGGCGCTGGCCGCACAAGGCTCCCTGCGCCGCATCCACAAGGAGTCGCACCAGGTCAGCGACCTGGTGTCGATGTTCGCTCCGGTCACCCGGTGGTCGGCCCGCATCGAGTGTCCGGACGCGGTGCCGGAGATGACACGCAAGGCGTTCAAGACCGCGCAGAGCGAGCGGCCTGGCGCCGTGTTCCTGGCAGTCCCGGAGGACATCGAAGCGGAGCGTCCCGCGGAGCCGCTGGCGCCCCTGCAGATCGACGCGGTGCGGGCCGACGCGCCGTCACCCTCCCAGATCGCACGGGCCGCCGAGGTGCTCGCGGCCGCCCGGCACCCGGTCGTGCTGGCGGGTCATGGCGCCGCGAGAGCCGGGGCCTCGGCCGCCCTGGTGCGGTTCGCCGAACGGCTGAACATCCCGGTCGCGACCACCTTCCACGGCAAGGGCGTCTTCCCCGACGACCACCCGAACGCCCTCGGCGCGGTTGGCTTCATGCGCCACGACTACGGCAACTTCGGCTTCGACGCGGCTGACGTGCTGCTGTGCGTGGGCTACGAGATCCAGGAGTTCGACCCCGCCAAGATCAACCCGAACGGCGACAAACGGATCGTGCACATTCACCGCTTCCCTGCCGAGGTGGACGCCCACTACCCGGTCACCGTGGGCGTCGAGAGTGACCCCTCGCAGGCGCTGGACGCACTTGCGGCAGCGCTCCCTGAGGGACTCACCTACGACGCGGGCAGCAGCGAGAAGATCCGTACGCTGCTCGACGAAGAACTGCAGTACGGACGCGACACCGACGCGTTTCCCCTGGTGCCGCAGCGCGTCGTGAGCGATGTGCGCACCGCGCTGGACCGCCGCGACATCGTGCTCGCCGATACCGGCGCCGGCAAGATGTGGATGTCCCGCCTCTACCCGACCTACGAACCGGACACCTGCCTGGTCTCCAACGGACTGTCCACCATGGGCTTCGCGTTGCCGGGCGCCATCGCCGCCAAACTGGCCCGGCCGGACCGACGCGTCCTGGCCATGATGGGCGACGGCTCCTTCCTGATGAACTCCCAGGAACTGGAGACCGCCGTCCGCGAACGCATCCCCCTGGTCGTCCTCGTCCTCGTGGACGAGGAATACGGCCTGATCACCTGGAAGATGGAACTCGAACTCGGCCGCCACAGCCACACCCGGTTCACCAACCCGGACCTGGTCGCCTACGCCGAGAGCTTCGGCGCACGCGGCTACCGGGTCGAGTCCGCCGACCAGTTGCTGCCCACACTGCGCCGCGCCCTCGACGACGACGGCGTCTGCGTGATCGCCTGCCCCGTGGACTACTCCGAGAACCTTCGCCTGACCGACAGACTGGGCAGTCTCCACGGCCCGTTCTGAACTGGCGGCCCCAGAACCCGGAGTTTGCGGTCATCGTCCTGCTGAAGGCCGATTTCGGTTGTCCCCCTTGTACACCCCTGCAGGTGTCTGTCACCCACCGGCCGAGGCGTCAGCGCTTCCTGAATCCCGACACTCCGGGCGCTCCGCTCACCTGTTCGCGACACCGACGCTCCGATCGACCGACCGGTGGTGGCAGTCGAGCCGATGTTCAACGGCTCCCCCGTTCCCCGGGGAAGAAGGCCGCACAGTGGCGATGCTGTCCGCGATCGCCGCCCGCTTGAAAGACACGCCCACGGTCCTGGCGGCAGACGCTCTGCGGGAGCTCATCGATCTGCCCGGTGAGCTGTTCGATGCGTTCGGCGAGCATGCGCAACGCCATGAAGGTGGCCGGAGCCACCACGTCCTCGTCTCCCCCGCCGTCGCGCGGGCCGAGACGCGCGCAGGTGCGGAACAGCTCGGCATCGCCGAGGTTCGACAACGGTTCCCGCAGGGTGGGGTCGGCTATGACCAGGACGGCCTTCTGATCATCAACGCTTCGGCCGGGCTGCGCCCGTCATCGCGGGCACGGGCCCTCCGGCAGGAACAGGGTGGGCTGGACCGGCCCTCACGTCATTCGGGTCCGCGGCCACCATGCGGTCTCCCTGAGAGCGCCCGCGGTCACGGATGCTTCGTACGGGCCGCTGAGGCTTGCCGGGTGTCCGCGCCGGAGCTGACGTGTCGCTGGGTGTGCTGGGGGCCGTGCCAGTCGAGGCACATCACGGTGGCGTCGTCCTCGAGGCGGCCGCCTGCCGCGTCGAGGACTGCGGAGGTCAAGATCAGCGCGGTCTCCCGCGGGTGCAGATCCCGGGTCCTCTCCAGCAGGTCGGCAAGGTCGACCTTGTCTCCGTGATGTTCGAGCATGCCGTCGGTCAGCATGAGCAGACGGTCACCGGAACGCAGATCGATGTCCTGGACGCGGTAGGGGTGGGGTAGGCGCACGGACAGCCCGAAGGGATGGTCCACCTGGCAGGTGATCGTCTCCGTGATCCCGTCGCGCATGCGCAGGGGCCACGGGTGGCCGGCGTTGACGAGCTGGGCCCGCCCGGTGTGGAGGTTGATGCGCAGCAGCTGCCCGGTGGCGTGGCCCCGGTTGTGGTCGGCCAGGGCCTGGTCGGCCAGGTGGGCCTGCTCCGCGAGACCGGCTCCTGCGCGGCGGGCGCCGCGCAGGGCGCTCACCAGGACGGTGGCGGCCAGGGCGGCGTCGATGTCGTGGCCCATGGGATCGGTCACCGAAATGTGCAGGGTGTCGCGGTCCAGGGCGTAGTCGAAGGTGTCGCCGCTGAGGGCTGCGGAGGGCTCCAGACTCCCGCACAGAGTGAACTGGGCGGCCTCGCACGAGAGCGACGGCGGCAGCAGCTGGTACTGGATCTCCGCTGCCAGGGTGGGTGGCCGGGAGCGTTTGCCCCAGGTGTACAGATCGGTGAAGCGCCCGTTGGCGATCACGACGTACGCCAGCACGTGGGCGGCTTCCCCGACCGCTTCCAGGACGTCCGGGCCGGGGGTGGCCGGCAGGAGCAGTTCCAGCAGTCCGATGGCGTCTCCGCGGTTGGTGACCGGCACGATCACCCGCTGCCCCTGGTCTGTCGCCTTTTGATAGGGCCGCTGGGTGCGGATCACGACCTCGTAGACGCTGCCGAAGAGAGGGATCCGCTCCGCCTCCCGCCCGTCCTCCACCGCGCCGGCGGTGGAGAGCCGCGCCACTGCCTTCCCCGTCAGATCGACGATGAGGAATGAGACCTTCGTGGCGCCGAAGCGCCGCAGCAGCTCCTCCGCGAACACGTCGACGGCCTCCACCGGCGCCGCCGTCTCCGCAGCCGTCAGCAGCTCGGGATACCCACTGCGCCCACCACTCACGACCGCGGTCCTTTCACCCCCCTAACAGGGTGGAAGCTGCCACGCCGAGCGTCAACCGCGGCCGATCACGGGCCATGCTTCGACTGCACCGCCGCGATCAGGCGACGGCCTCGTTCGCTGACGGTCAGGATCCGACGACGGCCGGCGTGCTCGAGTCAGGCTGAGGTCTTATGCGGCAGGCGGCTTCTGTGATCGACCTCGACGGACACCCGAGTGGCCGCCGCACCGCACCGCTGGATGCCGGGCGGATCTGTTGGCGGGCGGGGCGGCGGCGGGTGCGGGGGCCGGTGTTCGCGGTGCGGGCCAGGTCGAAAAGGTGGGCGTGTTCGGCCTCGTCGAGCTGCAGGGCTCGGGCGAGGGCTTCCAGGACGCTCTCCGAGACGCCGGAGAGGTTGCCGCGTTCCAGGCGGGCGTAGTACTCGACGCTGACGCCGGCAAGCAGGGCGACCTCCTCGCGGCGCAGTCCGGCGACGCGCCGGCGGCCGCCGTGTGCGGGCAGCCCGGCCTGCTGGGGAGTGATCTTGGCTCGTCGCGAGATCAGGAACTCGCGGACCTCGCTGCGGTTGTCCACGTATCCCAAGGCTGGGCCGGGCGGGGACGGCGTGGGGTGCCCTGTCAGTACACGGAACAGCGTGAACTCCCTCGCCGTGTCGATGAGCGGTTTCCTGGTGGGTACCGAGGGACCGCAGGCGTGTGCGGTCCTCAGCTCGTAGCGTGGCACGAAGGCAGGAACGATGACTCAGGAGACGCAGAGCAAGCAGCCGTCGGGCGCCCGGCCACTGCTCGGTGACGTCGCACCGAAGCTGGTGGAGCTGACCGACGAGGTCCTGTTCGGGGACGTGTGGGAACGGCCGGAGCTGTCCCCGCGCGACCGCAGCCTGGTGACCGTCACGGCCCTGGCGGCGCTGTACCGGACCGACCAGCTCGGTTTCCACCTGCGCCGGGCTCTGGAGAACGGGCTCAGCCAGGAGGAGCTGGCCGAGGCACTGACCCACCTGGCGTTCTACGCCGGCTGGCCCACTGCGATGAGCGCCGTCTCCCAGCTGAAGACCATCGTCGAAGAAGCCGGTCCGGCCGCCTGACACACGTACCCCACCCCTTTCGCCCACCGGGCGGGCCGCGCCCGTGACCTGCGCGGCATGTACACCGACATCGGAGATGCAGATGGAGATAGTGAAGCAGCCCTCGACCATGAAGCTGCCCGAGCAGTGGTTCACCGGCGACGCCTGGGCGGATGTGATCTACCGGGGTGAGGGAGAGTCCCGGGCCAGGGCGAACATGGTCCGCTTCGCGCCCGGCGCCCGCACCGCCTGGCACAGCCACGGCCTGGGGCAGGCCCTGTACGTCGTCGAGGGCATCGCGCTGATCCAGTCCCGTGGCGGGCAGATCATCGAGGCGCACCCCGGGCAGGTCGTGTGGACCCCGGCCGGGGAGGAGCACTGGCACGGCGCCGCCCCCGACCGGTTCATGGCCCACGTCGCGCTGTGGGAGGGCGACGACGTGGACTGGCTGGAGCACGTCACCGACGCCGAATACTCCGGTCCGCGCATCCGTCCCTGACCCACGGCCGCGCGCCACCCCGTCTGGTCGGTAGCCGGTCCGCCACCACGGTCCTGTGGCCGCCGGACCAGCCAGAATGCTGAGGGAGAAAACCCGCATCATGACCCGGCACAACCCCACGCTCACCCTGAACAACGGCGTCGAGATGCCGGCCCTGGACCTGGGCGTAGACCGCCGAGGCGGTGCACACCGCCCTGCGCAGAGGAAGGAGCTGGTCGCCCGGCCGGATCTCCGGCAACGCCGTCTCGGCGTACCGACACCGTGAGCGAGAACTGCGCCTCCCACCGGTGCACCGTGGAGCGGTGGATGTGGTGGAGAACCGCGGCGCTTCGCGGATCTGCCAGCGCGACGGCGGTGTCCGGGCCTCCTCCCGGACGTCCGGAACAGGCGGGGTGGCAGAACGGCGGCACCCGAGCCGGGTCGCGGCTCACTCCGTGCATGGCGTCGTGCGGTGCGAAGGCGAGGTCTTCCGCGGTCAGCGGCTCGCGGACCCGCCGGGCGGGAGAAACCGGCAGCGGCCCCGTCGCACGGTGCGAAAACCCTCGCCCTAGTAGGCCCCGAACCGGTTGCCCCACTCACCGTCTCGCCGGGTCTGGCCGGGCCGCGCCCGACCAGACCACACCGTGCGGGCTGGCCTGACCGCTTGCTAACGGGCGACGTAGCCGCCGTCCACCGGCAGCGCGACGCCGACGACGAAGCCGGCGCCGGGGCTGCACAGCCACAGGACGGCCTGGGCGATCTCCTCGGCGGTGCCGAGGCGGTTGATGGGCTGGTTGGCTTCGGCCTCGGCGCGGTCGAGTTCCCCCTTGGCGATCATGTCGCTGACCATGGGGGTGTCGATGGTGCCTGGGCAGACGGCGTTGATCCGGATGCCGCGCGGGGCGTATTCGAGGGCGGCGCTGGTGGTCAGGCCGATGACCCCGTGCTTGGAGGCGTGGTAGGAGGCACGCCCGGGCAGGCCGACCAGCCCCCCGAGCGAAGAGCAGTTCACGATGGCGCCGCTGCCCTGCGTGCGCATGTGCCGCAGCTCGTGCTTCATACAGGCCCACACACCGCGCAGGTTGATGGCGTTGACGCGGTCGAACCGTTCGGCGGGCTCGTCGGCCGCGTCGCTCGGCGGGATCTGGATGCCGGCGTTGTTGTAGGCCATGTCCAGGCGGCCGAATGCCTCCACAGTGCGGTCGACCGCGGCGGCGACCTGGTCCTCGTCGGTGACGTCGCAGGCAAGGCCGAGAACCTGGTGCCCGGCTGCGGCGAGTTCGTCTGTCGCTGTCTTCAGCGCGCCCGCGTCGAGGTCGGTGAGGGTGACCGCGGCACCAGAGGCGGCGAAGGCACGGGCCGCGGCCAGGCCCATTCCGGAGGCGGCGCCAGTGACGAAGGCGACCTGGCCGGTGAAGTCGTAGGTGGGATTCATCGGAACTCCTTGCGGGGCGACGTGCGGATCGAGCGGTGTGACCGCTGAACGACGAGTGCCTACCTGGTGGTGACGGCGGCGGCGCGGCCAACGGCCAGAGCACCGCGGTGACAACCCGGAAACGAGCTGAGCGCCATTCCACGAATGAAGGGGGAAGCCGGGCTGGGACTTTGCGGTCGGCAAGACGCGGATGGAGATCAGCACCGGGACGGCACCGGTGCGGTGTCGGCTGCGTCCGCGGAGGCGGGGGCGGTGCTCTGGGCCACGATCCGTGCCGGGTTGCGGGTGCCGCTGAGGGCCAGAGCGGTGAGCGGCATGAGGGTGAGGGCGGCGGAGACGGCGCCGACCAGGGGCGGGCCGGTCAGGCCGAGGGAGGTGTCCAGGGCATGGCCTGCCAGGGCTGAGCCGGCGGCGATGCCGGTGTTGTAGGCGGAGGTGGTCAGTGTCGAGCTCAGGAGTCGGCTTCGGTGGTGATGCGGCCGGCCCGACCGAGCTGATCGGCGCTGACGTCGAGGTGGCCGAGGATGAGCAGGTCGGCGGAGGGGGCAGGACCGTTGCGGTAGAAGAGGGCCAGGTTGCCCCAGGGCGCGTAGTAGGCGATGTCGCCGACCTTGGCCGCGGCCGGTGCGGGAGCGCCGGAGGTGTCCAGCTTGCGCGGCAGGTCGGCGATCCGCTCCGTGCTGTGGAAGTCCTCCAGGTCCAGGGTCAGCGGGAGCAGCCGGGCGAAGTCGCGGGCGGCGGGGCTGTCGTTCAAGGTGGCACCGACGCGGTGGCCGTCGAGGGTGACCCGGATGTTCATGGCAGTGCTCCTGTCGGAGGGGGATGATGCGGCCGAGGGTGCCGCCTCGTGCCGCCCCGGGGAGGAAGCGGCGGAGGTGGGCGTGGCGTGAGGGGAGCCGCTGGAGCAGGCGGTCAGGGCCAGCAGCACGGTGGCCGCCGGAGCGACGCGGAGGAGTCGGCGGCGGATTGCGGAGTTCATGCAGAGGTCTCCGGTGTCGTCACGTCGGCATGGGCTCGGAGTAGTGCCGGAAGGCGCCGCGCTCGGCGTGGAGGGCATACAGGCGCTCGGCCAGGGCCTGGGGGCTGGAGTATTCGGCGTCGGGCCTGATCGCACCGGGGACAACCAGCTGCGCGACGTGGATGTTCTCGCCGACGAGGGCGTCGTGGAGCATCGCGGCGTAGGCGCTCTCGGCGGCGAACGCGATCGAGGTACCCGCCCGCTCGGGATGCGGCCTTACGGCGCTGCCGCCGTTGACGAACAGCAGCGTGCCCCGGCCCAGAGCTCGCATGCCGGGAAGGACGGCGTTCACGGCCGTGACCGGGCCCTTGACGGAGAAGGCCAGTGGGTCGTCGAGGCCGGTGGCGGTGGTGTCGAGGACCGGCTTCATGAAGTCGCCTCGGGGCACCGGGCTGTACTGGAGGATCTCGATGGGCCCCAGCGTGTCGGCAGCTGCGTGCAGGGCCGCGGTGAGGGAGGCGGGATCGAGGACGTCGGCGGCGAACCCGCGGCCCTCGATGCCGTCGCGGGCCAGCTCGGCCGTGAGGCCGTCCAGGTGTTCGGCACCGCGCGCGATCAGGGCGACGGTGTGGCCGGCGGTCCCGAACCGGCGGGCAGCGGCCACACCGAGGCCGGGACCGGCGCCGATGAGAGCGAAGGTCGTCACAGTGAGTCCTTGAAAGGGGACGGTGAGTCGTTGAAAGCGGGTGGTCCTGTCTTGCGGACCCGGAGGAAGAGGGGCCGGTCCTGCTCGTACTGACCGGCCGGAGTCACGGTCCGAGCCGGCTCGCTCAGGGCAGGACGTGCGTGGTCACGGCTTGAGCAGGGCCTTGATGGCGCGGCGTTCGTCCATGGCCTTGTAGCCCTCGGCGACCTGCTCCAGGGGCAGCGTGAGGTCGAAGACCCTGCCCGGGTTGATGCGGCCGTCGAAGACGCGCTGGATGAGGTCGGGCAGGTAGCCGCGCACGGGGGCGGGCCCGCCGCGCAGGCCGACGTGGGAGAAGAACAGCTCCTGGCCGTCGATCTCCACGCCGTGCGGGACGCCGACGAAGCCGACGTTGCCGCCCGGGCGGGTGGAGTGCAGGGCCTGCCGCATGGCCTCGGGGGTGCCGACGCACTCCAGCACGCTGTCGGCGCCGACGCCGCCGGTCAGGTCCTTGATGCGGGAGACGCCTTCCTCGCCGCGCTCGGTGACGATGTCGGTGGCGCCGAACTCCCGGGCCAGCTTCTGCCGGGACTCGTGGCGGCTCATGGCGATGATCCGCTCGGCGCCCATCTCCTTGGCGGCGATGACGCCGCACAGCCCCACCGCGCCGTCACCGACCACTACCGCGGTGGCGCCGGGCTTGACCTCTGCGGCCCGGGCCGCGTACCAGCCGGTGCCCATGACGTCGGACAGGGTGAGCAGGCTGGGCAGGAACGCCTCGGCCGGGTGCTCGTCAGTGGCGACGAGGGTGCCCTGGGCGTTGGGGATGCGGACGTAGTCGGCCTGGCAGGTGGACATGAACTCGCGGTGCACGCAGCTGGACTGGTAGCCCGCCCGGCAGTTCGCACAGGTGTTGTCGGAGGTGGCGAAGGATCCGATGACGAACTGGCCCGGCTTGACGTGGGTGACCTCGGCTCCGACCTCCTCGACGATGCCGACGTACTCGTGGCCCATCGGATGGGGCTCGTCGACGGGCTCCGCACCGCGGTACGGCCACAGGTCCGAGCCGCACACGCAGGTGACGACGGTGCGGATGATCGCGTCGCTGGGTCGGATGATCTCCGGGTCGTCCAGCGTTTCGAAGCGGACGTCGCCGGGGGCGTGGATGACTGCTCCGCGCATGATGATCCTTCTTTCGCTAGCAGGAGTGACTGTCGGCCGGTCCCGGACGGCAGACGGGTGGCGTGCTTCGTCCGAGTGCCTGGCATCGAGAGTCACACGCATGGATGGGTGCGAAAAGCGGAGAAATCCATCCGGGGAGAGCCGCATCCTGGGAGGAAACTCTCCCCCCTTGCCGAGGTGCGATCGGTGTCATCCTGGGCAGCATGACCAGCAACGCACCCCTCAACGAGCTGGGCGAATTCCTCAAGAAGCGCCGGTCCGAGCTGAGCCCGCGCACGGTCGGGTTGCCGGAGACGGGCGGTCCCCGCCGGGTCGCGGGGCTGCGCCGGGAGGAGGTCGCCCAGCTGGCCTCGATCAGCACCGACTACTACACCCGGCTGGAGCAGGGCCGCATGCAGGCGTCCGCGCCCGTGCTCGAGACCCTCGCACGGGTGCTGCACCTGGACGACGACGAGCGGGGCTACCTCTTCCGTCTCGCGGGCAAGCCCACCACCCGCACGCGGCGCCGCGGCCGGCAGACGGTCCAGCCGCAGCTGCAGCGCGTCCTGGACGACCTCACCGCCACGCCGGCCATCGTGCAGGGCCGGCGCGGGGACGTCCTCGCCTGGAACGCGCTGGCCTCCGCGATGGTCACCGATTTCGCCGCCGTTCCGGAGAAGCACCGCAACTATCCGCGGCTCATCTTCACCGAGCCGGCCATGCGCACCTTGTACGCGGACTGGGAGAACGCCGCGCGTACCGCCGTGGCGCAATTGCGGATGGAGGCCGCCAACTATCCCGAGGATTCCCGGCTGAGCGCGCTGGTCGGTGAACTCTCCACGCGTGACCAGCAGTTCGCCCGGTGGTGGGGAGATCACCGGGTGGCCGCCCGGACCGTCGGGACGAAGACGCTCAATCATCCGGTCGTGGGCGAACTGGTCCTCGACTGGGACACCTACACCGCCAACACGGACCCCGACCAGCACCTGACCGTCTGGACGGCCGGCCCCGGCTCCCCCACCCACGAACGGCTGCGGATCCTCGCCTCCTGGGCCGCCGACCAGCACCTGGCCCCCTCCTCCGCCCTCGCCTGAGCGTCGGGCGGCCGGACAGAGCCTCCGGCCGGGCGCGGTGGCCGTGGCCGCGTCTGTTCGGACGGCGGTCCGCAGCGCAGGCGCCCGGTCGCGGTGGAGGGGACCGGGCAGCCTTGGCAAGGGGCGACCGGTGGCGTGGTTCCCGGCGGCGATGATCTCCACGGTGCTGGAGACCGCCGTCTCCTCGGGGGCGCCGGCACGGACTGAACGTACAGGTCGTCACCGATCCCGACAGCCGGCTGCGGTGGCTCTCGGCCGTCCTGCCGGACCGGACAGCGGACCGCGCGGTGCAGATCCACGGCGGCGAATCGGCTGTCTGCGCGGGGTGGTTGTGGAGCGCTGCTACCGTGACGCCCGGCTGTTCCACGTCCACGAGGGCACCGGCCACATCCAGCAGGTGGTCATCGCCAAGGCGTTGCCGGGTGAGTCGGCACGAGGTTGAATCGAACATCAACTCGCCTTTTTCACAAGGCTGTTGCGATACTCTCGCGCTGACCGACATCAGTCGCCACACGTCGCACATGTCACGCGGGAGTCCGGGATTTCCCATGTCTGTCCCCCAACCCAGCCGATCCGTCGCGCTCGCCTACGCGGCGGCCGGAATGGAACCTCCGCCGCCGGTACCCCTCAGGAAGAACGACCCCGTTCGGGTCGGCCCGTACGTCCTGATGTCGGTGCTCGGCAGCGGGGGGATGGGCCGGGTCTATCTGGGCCGCGACACCACCGGCGGTTCGGGCCTGGCCGCCGTCAAGGTGATCCGGCCGGAATACGCGGAGGACCCCCAGTTCCGGAAGCGCTTCGAACGCGAGGTCAGTGCGCTGGACCGCGTCCAGGGGGCGCACATAGTACGACTGCTCGGCAGCGGCTGCGACGAGGACCTGGTGTGGGTGGCCACCGAGTACGTCCCCGGGCCCACCCTCGCCGAAGCCGTCGACACGCGGGGGCCGATCGACGCGCCGGCCGCCTGGCGGCTGCTGGCCGACCTGGGGCGTGCGGTCGAGGCCATCTGGCGCGCGGGCATCGTCCATCGTGACCTCAAACCGTCCAACGTGATCCTGGCCGCCGACGGCGCCCACGTCATCGACTTCGGTGTCGTCCAGGCCACCGACGGCACCTCCATCACCGTCACGGGCCAGAACGTGGGAACGCCCGCCTTCATGTCCCCGGAGCAGGTCAGGGGCAAGGAGGTGACCGCCGCCTCCGACATCTTCGCGCTGGCCTCCGCCCTCGCCTACGCCGTCACCGGGCAGGCACCGTTCGGCGACGGCACAGGTGTCGACGTCCTGCACCGGGTGGCCTTCGAGCCGCCGAAGGAACAGGTCCTCGACAAGGTCGCGGACCTCGACCCGGACCTGGCCGCGTTCGTCCGCACCTGTCTGGACAAGGAACCCGAATCGCGCCCGTCACCGGAGACGGTGTTCCGGACCGCCATCGGGCACCAGCTGCCCGCGCCGACCGAGCGGCCATCACGGCCCGCGCCGAAGAGGGCGCCCCTTCGCGACAGCCGACCCGCCGCCGCGCCGCCCGTGGACCTGCCCACCGGCCCCGTCGCGGCCGCCACTCCCGCCATGCCCGCTCCGGGGAAGCGCAGGAAGCTCATCGTGGGCGCGGCTGCCACGGCGGGTGTCGTGGCAGCCGCGGCTGTCACCGCGGCGCTGTTGTCGCCGGGCCACTCCAGCGCGAAAGCCGACCCCGGACCCGGCGTGTCGGCGATCGCGACGGACAACCCGGCCGCCACGCCCAGCAGTTCACAGACAGAGACACCGACGTCCAGCCCGTCGAAGACGGACCAGACGGTGAAGGAGTCGCCGAGCAAGGCGGCCACGAAGGACTCCACCGGGCAGGACTCCGGGACAGCGGACCTCCGCACCGCCGCATGCCCCGCCGAACTCGCGTCGGGGGCCACCGGCGCCTGCGTCAAGACCCTTCAGTTTCTCCTGGCCGACCACGGCCTCTATGTCCCGGCCGACGGGGAGTTCGACGCAGCGACCGTCGCCGCGGTCGAAGCCTTCCAGACCGAGGCCGGCCTCACCGCCGACGGGAAGGCCGACGCGCCGACGAAGAAACTCCTGTACGGCCTGGACCGCGGGGCCGTACAGGCCGGCTCGGTCACGGTGACGGAGAGCGTCAACGCCACCTCGGTCGCCCGATGCCTCGACAGCCGCGAGTCGAACCCCCAGGTGTGGGGGTGCAATGCCACGGCCGCTCAGGAGTGGGCGTTGTATCGCGTGGCCGGCCAGGACTCCCAGTACCTCGTCGTCAATCGGGGCAGCCATCTCTGTCTGGACGCCGACGCCGGCACGGCCGCCCAGAACGGTCAGAAGATCCAGGTCAGGACCTGCGACGGGCTCAGTGCCCAGCGATGGCGGCTCGACGGCGGGACACTGGTCAGTGTTCCGGACGGCTTCTGTCTCGACGCCGACGCCCCCACCTCCGGACAGGACGGTCAGCCGGTGCAGGGCTGGGGATGCGCGGGCAGCGCCAACCAGGTGTGGAACTGGTCCTGACGGCCCCGCCGCCGAAAGGTGGGCACGGAGTCTCCGCTACCCCACAACCGCGTCATGGCGCAGGCACGCCGCCGGCGTGGAACGTGATGGGGGATCGACGACAGCCATCACCCAAGACGGCTACGGCACCGCCGACGTCCTGGAGTCACGGGAGATCGAGTGCCTGAGCCCCGCGACGACGAAGTGCCCCTGCGGGTGCACGCGGCGGCCGTCGACCCGAGTGTCTGGCACCTGATGACCGGCTTGCCCTGTCTGGCCCGCCTCGGCTTCGGACTCCCGCAAGCCCACGACTGCGCTACGGGGCTGCCGCGGCGCTGGGCGCAAAGGTGACCCGCTTCAAGCGCGGCGGCGAGGTCTTCGGCACCTGCGACGGCTCCTTTGCCCCATACGCGCGCGCCGAGGCCGACCGGATCGCACCAGGTCGGGCTGGATCTCCTCGACCGACTCGCCGTTCGCCCGGCGCCGCAGCACGGTGTGCAGCACGTCGTCGGTGATGACAGGTGGCCGTCCGCCGTACTTGCCCTCGCGGGCCGCCGCATCGAGCCCTTCGAGCGTCGACTCCCGGATGTCCTCCCGCTCGGTCTCCGCCATCGTCGTGAAGAACGCGAACAGCAGACAGCCCGGCCCGCTGGGGTCGTACATCCCCACCTTTGAGCGAGGACGAGTTCTGCGAACCGAACCAGCGGTTCACCGCCGCCGGGTAGCGGGTTCCGATCTTGCTCGGGGAAAGGTCCGTATGTGCGAGCCGCTCGACGCCGGGGTCAGCGTGGCTCGCATTGTGGCGACGGGCAAGCCCGCAGTGGCCGCCCCGCTTCTCCCGGGACGGTGAAGCAGGGGCCAGATACTAAGGTTACTTGATAAGGTAACTTGATAAGGTAGCCTTAGTATATGAACGATGACCTGGACCCCGACGAAGTCGCCTCGGTCCTGCTGGCCGGTCTCAGCACGCTGATACGACGGGTGCGCCAAGTACCTGTCGACGGCGGACTCACCATGCCCGAGCGGACCGCGCTGTCGCACCTGGATCGCTCGGGCCCCACTACCTCCTCGGCGCTGGCCCGCCAGGTGCAGATCACAGCGCAGGCCATGGGGGCGACGCTCAGCGCACTGCGGGCCCGTGGCCTGGTCGACCGCCGCCCGGATCCGAACGACGGCAGGCGCATGGTGCTGTCCGTGACCGACGCCGGTCGGCAGGCGCTGCGGGACAAGCGCAACGCGCGGATGGAACTCATCGCCCGGTCCCTGACCAGCGGCGCGTTTACCCCTGCTGAGCTGGAACAACTCGCATCGGCCGCGCAGCTCCTTGAGCGGCTGGCCCAGCACATCTGACCCCGACGGAACCAGGGAAGCACACCGATGACGGCTCCTCCCAAGACGCACGCCCCGCGCCGCCCGGCCGGTGACCGGTACAAATGGACGGCGCTGGCGAATACGACCGCCGCGGTCTTCATGTCCGCGCTGGACGGTTCGATCGTGCTGATTGCCCTGCCGGCGATCTTCCGAGGCGTGCACCTGGACCCGCTGGCTCCGGGCAACATCGCCTTCCTGCTGTGGATGATCATGGGCTACCGGCTGGTCCAGGCTGTTCTGGTGGTCACGGTGGGGCGCCTGGGAGACATGTACGGTCGGGTCCGGATCTACAACTCCGGGTTCGCGGTCTTCACCTTCGCCTCGATCCTGCTGTCCCTCGACCCCTTCGACGGCGTCCACGCGGCGATGTGGCTGATTGGCTGGCGGGTGGTGCAGGCCGTCGGCGGGTCGATGCTGGCTGCGAACTCGGCCGCGATCCTGACCGATGCCTTTCCCAAGGAACAACGAGGCTTCGCCCTGGGCATCAACCAGGTCGCCGGGCTGGCCGGGATGTTCCTCGGCCTGGTCGCGGGGGGTCTACTGTCGGCCTGGGACTGGCGGGCGGTGTTCTGGGTGAATGTGCCTGTCGGCCTGTTCTTCACGCTGTGGGCCTACCGCACCCTGCGAGAGACGGGGAAGAGCGGTGGCGGCCGGATCGACTGGTGGGGCAACATCACCTTCGCGGTGGGACTCAGCGCGGTCCTCATCGCGGTCACCTTCGGCCTGCAGCCCTACGGCGAGCACACCATGGGCTGGACCAACCCGCTGGTCGACATCCTGATCTTCGGCGGACTGTTCCTGCTGGCAGCGTTCGTCGTCATCGAGAAGCGCGTCTCCGCACCGATGATCCAATTGGGTCTCTTCCGCCGGCGGGCCTTCACCTTCGGCAACCTGGCGGGCCTGGGCATCTCGATCGGCCGAGGCGGGATGCAGTTCGTTCTGGTCATCTGGTTGCAGGGCATATGGCTTCCGCTCCACGGCTACGACTACGGCGACACGCCCCTGTGGGCCGGCATTTTCATCCTGCCGCTGACCGCCGGTTTCCTCGCCGCAGGTCCGGTGTCCGGCTACCTGTCCGACCGGCTCGGCTCCCGGGGCCTGGCCACCGGCGGCGCGCTGCTGTTCGGCGCGAGCTTCCTGGGGCTGATGCTGTTGCCGATCGACTTCAGCTACTGGATCTTCGCCGTGCTGATCGCGCTCAACGGGACAGCGAGCGGCATGTTCGCCTCCCCCAACTCCTCCTCGATCATGGGCAGCGTTCCAGCAGAGCTACGCGGTGTCGCCTCCGGCATGCGCTCCACCTTTCAGAACTCCGGTACCGCCGTCTCCATCGGCGTCTTCTTCTCCCTCATGATCGCAGGGCTGAGCAGTAGCCTCCCGCACACCCTCACCGCCGGCCTGCGGGAGCAGGGCATACCGGCTCACGTCGCCACCCAGGTCGGCGTCCTGCCTCCGGTCTCGTCCCTGTTCGCCGCCCAACTGGGCGTCAACCCGATCCAGCACCTGCTCCAACCCAGTGGCGCCCTGGCCCACGTGACGGCGGCCCAGCAACAGGTCCTGACCGGACGCGAATTCTTCCCGCACCTGCTCTCCGGGCCTTTCCACTCCGGCCTGGTCATCGTGTTCGCCTTCGGCGCCGCCCTCGCTTTCCTCGCCGCGCTCGCCTCCCTGCTGCGCGGCACCAGTCCCACCGCCGAGCCCCTGGCACCACGAACGGCCGCCACCGGCGACACCCTTTCCGCTGCGACCGACGACGGGACAGAAGCGACGCATGGAGAGAAAGGCCATGTGCGCCCTGATCCCGGCAACTAGCCGATATCCACAGGAGAAACACCCATGGCACTGACAACGATCGATCCCACGCCCGCGCTCGTCGTGATCGACCTGCAAAAGGGCATAGTCGCGGCCCACACCGACAGCCAGGCGGCTGCCGCCGTCAAGCAGGCGACGCACCTGACGACCGAGTTCCGGCGGCACGGCCTGGCCGTGGTCCTGGTCAACGTCACCGGACGCGCGCCGGGACGCACCGAAGCCCGACGGTCCGGGAGCAGCGCCGCGCTGCCATCCGGCTGGGCCGACCTCATCGACGAACTCGACGTCCAGCCGACCGACCACCTGATCACCAAACGGCGGCGCAGCGCATTCCACGACACCGGGCTCGACACCCTCCTGCGGGACTTGGGCGTCACCCAGATCGTGCTCGCCGGAATCGCGACCAGCTCAGGCGTGGAGTCGACCGCGCGCTCGGCCTCCGACTACGGCTACCACGTCGTCCTGGCCACCGACGCCATGAGCGACCCTGATGCCGATGCCCACCGCCACAGCACCGAACGCGTCTTCCCGAAACTCGGCGAGACCACCACCGTCACGGGAATCATCGACATGATCGAGGCAACGCGATGACTCTGCTGGGCCGCATCCTGAACAACCGCAGAGCAGGCGAGACCCACATAGCGTGGAATCTGCCCAATCTGCACAGTGCCGAGTCGCTGACCCTCACCAGTCGGCACTTCGGCGACGGAGACTCCCTCCCGCTGGAGCACTGCCTCAAGAACATCGGTGGCGACAACCTGTCCCCCCATCTGGCCTGGACCCCGCCGCCGGCCGGCACCGCCCAACTCCTCCTGGTCATGGAGGACATCGACGTCCCCATGGCCAAGCCCGCTGTGCACTGCGCCGCCCTGATCGACCCGGCAGCCCGAGACCTGGAGCCCGGTGCCCTCGACGCACGGAAGCCGGCCGCCGGAGTGCAGTTGTTGCGCTCCAGCATCGGTCGCGGATACCACGGCCCCGGACCCATCAAAGGCCACGGGCCGCACCACTACGTCTTCCAGCTGTTCGCCCTCGCCACCCGCGTGGAAAGCACCCCCGACACAGCGCAACCGAACCGGGCGCGGCCCCGCGCCCTCCTGCCCGCCATCACCGCACCCGTCCTCGCCCGCGGCCGACTGACCGGCACATTCGAACGCTGACCCCTGCGTCCTCGTCCAGGTGGACGGTCGCCGCCGTGTCCCGCGTGGCAGCGCGGTCGTGCCGGGCAGCAGACAGGCGCTTACCGAGGTTCAACCGCCGCTCATACGCTGACGCGATGTGGGCATACGCAGGGAATGCACCCAGTCGGTCGGCAGGAGCGGGAAGGACCGTCGTCACCCGATGCTGCCGGCCCGAAGGAGGTTGACCCATGCACCTCGCCGAACTGCTTGCCGATGCGATGCGCGAACAGCATATGAGCGTCGACGCGGTCGCCTACGCCACCGGCATCCGCACCCCTCGCATCAAGGCATTCGCCGAAGACGGCACGGCCGGCCCCATCCAGCCGACGTCGGACGAATTGACGGAACTTGCCAAGGCGCTGCGCCTGCCACTCGGCGAAGTGCAGACAGCAAGCCGGTCTGTTCACACCGTCGGCACCGCCCGTCCCGGTCTGCCCGTTTGACCTTCCCATGGGCAGGCCCATGCCAGCTCGGTTATCCCGGGCGGGTACTCGCCGCCGCAGGGGATCTTCGAGCTCTGTGGTGCTGCTGCTGTTGTTCGTGCTCAGCGCGGCCGTCATCTGGTATGCGGGCATCAAGCTGTCCGACACCACCGACGTACTGGCCGAGCGTCTCCTGGCCGGTCAGCTGGACGTCCGCCGTCGGCAACATCCTTGGCGGCATCGCGCGGCATCGCCCTGCAGACCGTCGTCCTGGTCATCCTGAATGCGGCCGGGGTCCGTTGCGACCACAGGCTGCGCTGACAACTCCTCCGCCCACACTGCCGACACCGCTTCCCCGAGCACCGGCGGTACGGCCGCTCCCGGCAGCGTTCATGTGGTCGTCGCCGGCGAGGTCGACCTGACGGTCACGGGCGCCGTCGCGCGTCTCGACCGCTTCGGTGACACCCCGCTCGCCATGACCGTCCGGAACGACGACGGCGACCGATCACTCTCCACCACCGGAATCCTGGTGACGAGCGGGACCAATGTCACGTTCGGCGCCGCGGACGGACCACGCGTCCTGCTGCATCACGTGCGAGGCGTCAGCGCGCGACACACCACCGGTGGTCCTTCGGTTCGGCGCGGCCGGACTGATCCGGTTCCGGGCCCGGGTCACCTCAGCCTGACCTGCCGGTGGTCCCGGCGAAGGCCGCCTCCAGCGCCTGGGCGCGGTCCGTGTAACCGGTGATACCTGTGATCAGGCCGCCGGTGACGCCGAAGACGTGGTAGCCCACGCTCTGCGGGTCGGCCGGCGCCACCGGGCCGAGAATCCGCAGCCCGAGGACGGCGGCCATCGGACAGGTGAAGGTCTCCTCGGCGCTCGCCCGCAGTCCGAGCGCGTGCAAGCGGGCAAACCGGCTCAGCACGTGGGAGCGGGTGTGGCAGCCGGTCTCGCCCCCTCCGGGCGGACTCCCGTGCACGTTCGGGTGCAGGAGATCGGCCAGCAGCAGGCAGTCGGCGGTCTCCAGGGCTTCGCGCAGGCGAGCGGTGACGAGGCTCGGGCCGGGCCTGGGGATTGATGACATCCAACTCTCCGCCCGCTGGGTCTGCTCGCCGGAACTCCTCGCTGTTCACGTCGACTTGGCCGGAGGTGAGTGTGGCCCGGTCGACTTCGCCGTCCTCGACCAGGGCGGCACCGCCGCGAATTGACGCAGATACGGCCGTTGTCTGCCGGCGAGTGCCATGCCGACGACGTTGCCCGTCACCGGGAGGTCGGCGAGCCGCAGGGCGAGTCGGCGCAGCCGCAGTTGCCGGGGCGTGGCGGGGACGAACCAGCGGGCGGTCCTGCGGGCGGAGCGCTGCCTGCGGGAGACGACCGGGCGCCACAGGCATTCGTATCCGGCGAGTGCCTCCTCAATACTGCGGGATCCGGCCAGCTGGTCGGCGAGAACATAGGAGTATCAAGAAGGCAGGGCCCGGCCGGCGGGGCGACGGAAGGCGCCGAGGCGGTTCACGTCAAGGAAGGTCTTCCCGTGACCCCCTCGAAGTCGGCTGCCGTCGCCTCGAACGCCCCGTCCCTCGCCCCGGACCGGCGCGGACCCCGCCGTTCTGTCCTGTTCTTCGCGTTCGCCTTCGCGGTGATCGCCGACCCCGTCTCCTCGGTCGCGTACGCGATCGAGGCGGCGCTGCGCGCCCTGCACGGTGACCTCGCGTTGCTGTTTCCGACGATGAGCCTGGTCATCGGGCTCGTCGTACTGGTCACCGCCAACTACTGGCAGCTGGTACGGCGCTTCCCCAAGGGCGGCGGTGCCGCAGCGGCTGCCGGGCGGGCGTTCGGCGCCCGCTGGACGTTCCTGCCCATCGGCGCCCTGGTCGTCGACTTCGTGCTGACCATCGGGATCTCCATCGCGGCCGCGGCAAGCGCGGTGATCGCCCTCTTTCCCGGCCTGGCCCCGTACCGGATCCCGCTCGCGCTGCTGCTGCTCGTGGTGGTGGCAGGGCTGACCTGGTTCGGGCACGGCGGGCGGCTGCTGTTCGCCGTCATGACCGTGGCCTTCGTCGTGATCTCGGTGGCCGTTCTCGTCCTGGGCTTCACGTCCCCACACCGCGCCGGCCATGCGGCCGCCTCGGCCGACCCGGGCCGCTCCGCCGCGCTGGCAGTGGTCCTGGCCTTCCCGGTCGCCATGGCGCTGGCCACCGGCATCGAGGCGCCGTCCACCGCGATCGCCCAGCTCGGGCAGCTCGACGACACCCACCGCCGTCGCTTCGGCCGGGGCACGCTCGCGCTGCTGCTGGTCATCGTCGGCGGGCTCACCCTGGCCCTGACCGCCCTCGCCGTGCGCCTGCACATCGGGATCCCCGGCTCCGACTCCACCCAGATCGCCGACATCGCGCACGCCGCGGCCGGCCCGGGCTGGCTGTACGGCGCCTTCCAGCTGACCAGTTCGCTGCTGCTGCTCGCCGCCGCCAGCTCCTCCTTCCAGGCCGGCCCCGGACTGCTGAAGGCCCTGTCCGGTACCGCCGAGCGGCCCGGAGTGCTGCCGCCGGTACTGGGCCGGACCAACCGCCACCACACCCCCTACTGGTCGGTCGTGGCCTACCTGGCCGCCGCGGCACTGATCATCGTCGCGGCGGCCGGCCAGGAACAGGAACTCGTCCTGTTCTATGCGGTCGCCGTCTTCGTCAGCTTCCTGGTCGGCCTGCTCGCCATGGCACGCTTCGCCCACCGGGCGCGGAAGTCGGCCCTGGCCTGGATGAACGGCCTCGCCGCCGTGGCCGTCGCGTTCACCCTCGCGGTGAACCTGCTGCGCGGCTGGCCCATCCTCTCCCTGGCCGCGACCCTGCTCGTCGCGGGCGCCCTGTACGCCCGGTGGACGCGGGCCGGACGGCCCACGGACATCGAGGACGTCGAGGCCCGCGCCGAAGCAGACTGACTCTCACAGGGCGCAATACGCCGCCCCGGGCACCACCCGCAGCACCGCCCCCTTGACTCGTTTTGCATAATGCAAAGGTATAAAGGGGATGCGATGAGTGCCATACGAGCGGCGACAGGCGGAAAGCACGTGCCCAGCAGTACGACGAGCGGTACCAGACCGGCCCTGGGATTTCCTGCGGTGCGCACCGCGCCCTGGGTGATGATGGCGCTGGCCGTCGCGGTCGGCGCCGGAGCCGGTGCGGGCTCGATCGTCTTCCGCTGGTGCATCAAGACGTTCACCCGCCTCTTCTCCGGTCACGCGGACTACGCGGCCTTTCCCGGCGCGGTCAATCCGCACGTGCCCTGGCTCGGCCCGTACTTCGTGCTTCTCGCGCCAGTAGTGGGCGGCCTGCTCTACGGGCCCCTGATGAATCGGTTCGCCAAGGAGGCGCGCGGACACGGGGTGCCGGAGGTGATGCTGGCCGTCGCCCAGCGCGGCGGGCGGATCAGCCCGAAGGTCGCCGTGGTCAAGACGCTGGCCTCCGCCCTGTGTATCGGCTCGGGCGGTTCGGTCGGCCGCGAGGGCCCGATCGTGCAGATCGGCTCGGCGCTGGGTGCCACCCTCGGCCGCTTGGCGAGGGTGTCCGAGGGCCGGATGAAACTGCTGGTCGCCTGCGGCGCCGCGGGCGGCATCGCGGCCACCTTCAACGCACCGCTCGCCGGGGTGTTCTTCGCCATGGAACTGATCCTGGGCACCTTCGGCGCGGAAGCCTTCGGCGCCACCGTGCTGGCCAGCGTCACCGCGAGTGTCATCGGGCGCGCCGCTTTCGGAAACGTCGCCTTCCTGCGGCTTCCCGGCTTCCGGGTGGACCACCTGGCCCAGTACGGGCTGTTCACCGCGCTCGGGGTGGGGGCCGCGGTGGTCGGTGTGGGGTTCTCCCGGTTCCTGTACCTGATCGAGGACGCCTGCGACTGGCTGTGGCGCGGCCCCGAGTGGCTGCGGCCGGCGGTCGGCGGACTGGCACTGGGACTGGTTCTCCTGCTCCTGCCGCAGATGTACGGCGTCGGTTACCCGGTCCTGCAGAAGGCGACCGAGGGCGGTTACGCGATCGGCTTCCTGCTGCTGTTGCTGGTGGGCAAGATGCTGGCGACGAGCCTGACGATCGGCATCGGCGGCTCCGGCGGCGTCTTCGCACCCAGCCTTTTCATCGGGGCGATGCTCGGTTCCGCGTACGGCACAGCCGTCCACCACCTGCTGCCCGGATCGGCCGGTGCTGTCGGCGCCTACGCGCTGGTCGGCATGGGAGCGGTGTTCGCCGGCGCGGCACGGGCACCGATCACCGCCGTGGTGATCCTCTTCGAGCTCACCGGCGAATACTCGATCATCCTGCCGCTGATGCTGGCGATCGTCCTGGCCACCGCCGCGAGCCGCCTGCTGACCCGGGACACCATCTACACCCTGAAGCTGCGACGGCGGGGCATCGACCTGGAGGGACCCGCCCCCGGTGCGCGGATCGGCAGCCAGCGGGTGGGTGCCGTGATGGAGCCCCTGCCGTCCCCGCTGTCCGCATCGACGACGCTCGCGGACTCCGTGGATCTGCTCCGTCTCTCTGGCCACGGCGCGCTCCCGGTCGTCGACGACGCAGGAGCCTATGTCGGCGTGGTCACCGCCCAGGCGGTGGCCGAGGCCCTCGCCGAACAGCCGGACGACGCACCGACACGGGTCGGACAGCTCGCCGAGGCGCCCCTGCCCGTGGTGGCCGACCAGCCGCTCGCCCACGCCCTGCACACCCTGCTGTCGGCCGCGGGAACCGGCGTACCGGTCCTCGACTCCGAGCAGGGAAAGCCGGTGGGCTGGCTCAGCCACCAGAGTGCGCTGCGCGCAGTGCACACCACGGCCTGAGCCCACGACCGCACGCGGTCCGCCCGGGTCCGGTGACCTCCGCCCTTATTTTGCATTATGCAAAAATGGGTACTGGGGCCCCGAAGGGTGACATCACTCCAGGAGGTGCCATGCACAGCGAGCACACCCGGCATGCCTACTCGTTCGCCTGCCTCGACTGCGGACACGGCTGGGAAGCCACGTACGACATCGACGTGACCGTGGACGACCAGGGGCGGGTCATCGCCACGTACCACCTCGGCGGCAGGGCCGTCCCGTCACCGCTGCAGTCGCCCCGCTGCCCGGCCTGCGAGCGCGGCAAGATACGCATCATGCGGCCGGGACGGGTGGCGACGGCACACCTGTACGAGTCGTGACCGCGATGGAGCCGCATCACCAACCGCCCGGCCGGCTGGAGGCACTGGGCCGGGCCGGTCTGGCGCTCGCCGCCGTGAGCACGCTCGCGATCGCGGCCGACACGGCCCTCCGCGGATACCGACAGCACATGTGGATCATGCATCTGGTCTACCCGATCACGGCCCTGTACTGGGGTCCGGCAGCCCCGTGCGATGGGTGTCCTCGGCCAAGGCCATCAGTCACTGCGGTGCGGGGTGCATCCTCGGCGACATCGTCGGCGAGTGGCTGGTGCGGGCGACCGGCATGACCGTCGCAGGCAAGTCGCTGCACGCCGACTTCCTGATGGACTTCACCCTCGCCTGGCCGCTCGGCATCGGTTTCCAGTACTTCACCATCGCCCCCATGCGCGACATCGGCGTCTGCCCAGGGACTGTGGGCCGCCGTCAAGGCCGACACGTTCTCCATCGTGTCGTTCCAGATCGGCCTGTTCGCAGGCATGTGGGTCTACCAGGAGGCACTCTTCGCGCCCGGACTGGCGAAGACCACAGCCGCGTACTGGCTGCTGATGCAGCTCGCCATGATCATCGGCTGCTTCACGGCCTGGCCCGTCAACAGCCGGCTCGTACGCGCCGGCCGGAAGGAACGGATGTGACCGCGTCCGCCCGAGTCGGCCTCCGTCCGGCACCCAACCTGGATGGCATCATGCAATCTTTACCTAGCGCAAAGGTCTTCTTTCCCTGTCGCCTCCGTACATCCGGACAGCCACACGGTCCGCACCAGGAGGCACCATGCCCATCTCGCGCAACACGATCGGATCCCTCGCCGTCGGCGGGGCACTCGCCGCCACCCTCGCGGCCCTCGTCTACCCGAGCATGCTGGGCATCCAGACCACCTCCTCCAACGCGTCCCGGATCCTCGCGAACACCCAGTGGGGGCCGCTCACCGAGTCCGACCGCAACTTCGTCGTCTTCGTACGCTCCGCCGGACTCTGGGAGGGGCCCTCGGGGGATCTGGCCATGAAGAAGGGGACGACCGCGGCCGTGCGGGAAGCCGGAAGGCACCTGGTCATCGGGCATGCCGCACTCGACGCCAGCTGCCGGAGGATCGCACCCATGCTGAACATCACCATCCCCAACCAACCGACGCCACAGCAGGCGGGCTTTCTGGCGACGTTCCAGTCGGACCAGGGCAAGCAGTTCGACATCGACTTCGCCAACATCCTGCGTGTCACCCACGGCTCGATCTTCAACACCATCGCGAAGGTCCGCTCCACGACCGAGAACACCCTCGTGCGCGCCCTCGCCGACCAGGCCAACGACGTGGTCCTGGACCACATCACACAGATGGAGAAGACCGGACTGGTCAACTACGACCAGGTCAACTTCCAGATAACGACCCCGCCGAAGCTCCCCGCCGCCCAGGTCACCCCGCCCGTGCCGCAGGGGGGCGCACCCCAGGTCGTCCTCACGGTACCTCCCGGGCTGTCGACCGAGGGAGTGCCGACCGGTCCGGCCGTCACCTCGGAGGGCTCCTCGGCGGCGTCCCCGACGCCGTCGCCGACCGCGGGATGACGCGGCCCGACCGACCGCCATATAGCAGCATGCAAGTTTTACCTTGCGCAATGATCGATGGACGCGTCCCCCGCTACCTCTTGGCGAACGCTTTGCTCGCGCCAGGAGGGATCCTGCATGCCCATTGCCCGCAACTCGATCGGAGCCCTCGTCGTCGGCGGGGCGCTCTCCGCCACCTTGGCCGCCCTCGTCTACCCGGCATGCTCGGCGTCCAGACCACGTCCTCCGAGCCGTCCCGGATCATCGCCCACACCCAGTGGGGACGGAGAAGGGCTCGACGGCGGAGATGAAGGAAGCCGGCAAGCACCTGATCGTGGGGCACGCCGGGCTGGACGAGCTGTGCCGCAGGATCGCGCCCATGCTGAACATCACGCTGCCCAACCAGGCGACCCCGCAACAGCAGCAGTTCGTCGCGAACTCGGCGGCGCAGTCCGCCCAGCAGTTCGACTCCACCGCGGCGAACATCATGCGCGTCACCCACGGCCAGATCTTCCCGACCATTGCCAAGATCCGCGCCAGCACCACCAACACCCTGGTGCGTCAGCACGCCGACCTGGCCAACGACACCGTCCTGGACCTCACCCACCCGCCGCACAGCCCCGCGCCCCCACTTCCGGCGCCCGTGCCATGCGACCGCGCGGTCTCAGCCGGACCTGCGCGCAGGCCACGCGCCCCAGAGCGGGTCGCGCGGCCGGTGTTCACAATTCCCTTGCGTTACCGGAAAAGATGTGTCCGAAAACGGGGCCCGGTCGAACGTGCTCTGGGATTCCTACCCGTGCGGGTCACATGTCGTGGACGATCGCCTCGTCCACGACCCAGCCGAGCGGGTGCGGATCCGGATGGTCGGCGGCGGGGGCCGCCGGCGGCTCGCCGCCCGCCCTGTTGAAGGCACCCAGTGCCTCGATCAGCGCGAGCCGCTGCGTGGGACCGAGCCGTGCGACGATCGCCGCAATCTCGGAGCGGCGCCGGGCGGTGACGTACTCGACGGTGCGTCGGCCCTCGTCGGTGAGCTGTAGCAGGGTCTCGCGGCGGTTGTCGGGGTTGGTCTGGCGGTCGGCGAGCCCGGCCGCGATGAGCCGGTCGACCATGCGCATCGCGGTGGACGGCGCAACCTGGAGGAGGTCTGCGAGCACCACCAGCTTGGTGGCCCCTCGGGTGGCGAGCACGACCAGCATCCGGAACTGCGGCAGGGTCACCCGCTCCTCGACCTCGCCGAGGGAACGGGCGGAGACCGCCACCAGCAGGCGGGAGGCGGTCAGCACCGCCCTGGTGACCGCGTCGACATCGTCCATGGCCCCCGATGGGGTCTCGTGCTCCGGCATAGGTCCTTTTTACCGTGCCGAAGTCGGCGCTCCCTCACGCGATGGGAACAGATTTTCCTTCCACGTGACCGTGGTACCGCAGGAGCAGCATCGCGGCGTCGTCATCGAGCGGCCCGTCGGCATGTCTGACCAGGTCTTCCCGCGGAACTTCCAGGGCCTGGTCCGCTTCGGGCTCCTTGAGCAGGCCGGCCCGGTCACCGAGGGGACAGAAGGAGCCCTGGGCGTCCCGGCAACGACCCCATCAAGTCAAGGCCGAAGAAGCACTTCACGTCATCCCGCAGAAGATCGCTCACCCCGCCATGCTGCCCGGGTCGCCGACCCGACGCACCCCGTTTCCCTTGACCGAGGACATACGGGCACCCCCGCGGCCCAGGATGCCTTGAACTGGGCTTTCATGCCCGCGCTGGACTGGCGTAGACGTCCCTGGACGGTCTCTACAACCTGTGCCAGGTGGTGCCCAGTGAGGGACCAGGTGGAAGACCTCTCGGGCCGCAAGCAGGTGAAGACGATGCGGTGGAGCGTGGCGCCGGCCTGACCGCGTCATTCCGAAGGAATGCGAAACTCGAATTCGGGACGGTCCCACGGCACGACGGGCGGGTTCGCGAACGCGGTCCCCGTCCGCACCGCACCGACGCGGTGGTAGAAGCCCTCGGCCGGAACGTGCGACACGACCTTGACACGGTCGAGCCCTGCGGCACGCGCCTCGGACTGCATATGCGCCACGAGCAGCCGTCCGATACCCCGTCCTTGCGCGTCGTCGGCGACGAACAGCAGGTCGAGCTCCGGTGGAACGAGGACGAGCGAGTAGAACCCGAGGACACGGCCTCCGTGCTCGTCGGCGCCGACGGCGACAAAGGCGCGGTGGGCCTCGATGTAATCAGGACCGACCCGGTAGCCCGCGACGGCGGCTGCGTACTTACCCGCGTAGGCGCCTGAGCCACGCACGAGCCGCGTGAGCCTTTTGGCATCCCGTGCGAGGGCCCTCCGTATCGTGATCGGCTGTCTGACCGGGGAAGACGTGAACCCATCGGGAGAGTATTTCGCACCGGGGAACGCGTTCCTGCGGCGGGTCGGCCGCTCGCGCGGGCGTGCCTGCGCCGTTCCTGGACCCGAACCGCTGCGGACAAGCCGGAGAACGAATTGGTCGACGGCTGCTCTCCCTGGGCCTGCCGTGGCAGAGCGCCGGTACGGGATGAGGTCGGGGATGGCCTCGTGAGACGGATCGTCCCCGGCCCGTTCGCCTGCCCCGGCGGCCCGGCATTCCGGCCTCGCCTCTTCCCGACCACAACGGAACGCGCAGGTCGACATCACGTTCGGCCCTCGATGCCGACCTGAGCGCCAGTACGTCTTCGGCGGCAGATCGTATCGAGCGCTCGTTGGATCACACACGCGATGGATCACGCTGTCCCGATCTCCGGGTACCGTCAGGTTATGAGTCATCCGCACCCCGACCTGAAAGCCGCGCCTCCCCTCTCCGAAGGAGGGCTGCGGGTCACTGCCCTGGGCGGCCTGGGTGAGATCGGCCGCAACATGACCGTCTTCGAGCACGCGGGCAAGCTGCTCATCGTCGACTGCGGCGTGCTGTTCCCCGAGGAGACCCAGCCCGGGGTGGACGTGATCCTGCCGGACTTCACCTCGATCCGGGACCGGCTGGACGACATCGTGGCCGTGGTCCTCACCCACGGCCACGAGGACCACATCGGCGGCGTGCCGTACCTGCTGCGCGAGCGGTCCGACATTCCCGTCGTCGGCTCCAAGCTGACGCTGGCGTTCCTGGAGGCCAAGCTCAAGGAACACGGAATCCGGCCGCGCACGGTGCGGGTGCGGGAGGGCGACCGGCGTGGCTTCGGGCCCTTCGACTGCGAGTTCGTGGCGGTCAACCACTCCATCCCCGACAGCCTCGCGGTCGCGATCCGCACCCGGGCCGGGATGGTGCTGCACACCGGCGACTTCAAGATGGACCAGTTCCCTCTCGACGACCGCATCACCGATCTGCGCGCCTTCGCCCGCCTCGGCGAGGAGGGCGTGGACCTGTTCCTCACCGACTCCACCAACGCCGAAGTACCCGGCTTCACCACCTCCGAGCGAGAGCTGAACCCGGCGATCGAGCAGGTGATGCGCACCGCGCCGCGCCGGGTCATCGTCTCCAGCTTCGCCAGCCACGTGCACCGCATCCAGCAGGTCCTGGACGCCGCCCACCAGCACGGCCGCAAGGTCGCCTTCGTCGGCCGGTCGATGGTCCGCAACATGGGCATCGCCCGTGACCTGGGCTATCTGAAGGTCCCCTCCGGTCTGGTCGTGAGCACGAAAGAGCTGGAGAAGCTCCCGGACCACAAGATCACGCTCGTGTGCACCGGCTCCCAGGGCGAACCCATGGCCGCGCTGTCACGCATGGCCACCCGCGACCACCAGATCCGCATCGGCGAGGGCGACACCGTCCTGCTCGCCAGCTCCCTCATCCCCGGCAACGAGAACGCCATCTACCGGGTGATCAACGGACTCACCCGGTGGGGCGCCCACGTGGTCCACAAGGGCAACGCCAAGGTGCACGTCTCCGGGCACGCCAGCGCCGGCGAACTCGTCTACTGCTACAACATCGTCAAACCCCGCAACGTCATGCCCGTGCACGGCGAATGGCGCCACCTGCGGGCCAACGCCGACCTGGCCATCCGTACCGGTGTCGACCCCGAACGGGTCGTCATCGCCGAGGACGGCGTCGTCGTCGACCTGGTGGACGGGCGCGCGTCCATCACCGGCAAGGTCCCCGCCGGCAACGTCTACGTGGACGGCATGGAAGTCGGCGGCGCCACCGAGGCGTCCCTCAAGGACCGCCTCGCCCTCGCCGCCGAAGGCGTGGTCACGGTGGTGGCGATCGTCGACGCGGACACCGGCGCCCTCGCCGAGGCCCCCGACTTCCTGGCCCGCGGCTTCGTCCACGACGACACCACCTTCGAGCCGGTCATCCCCGTCATCGAGAAGACCCTGGCCACCGCGGCCGAAGAAGGCGTCGGAGACGCCCGCCAACTCGAACAACTCGTCGCCCGCGCCGTGGCGAACTGGGCGTTCCGCACCTATCGCCGCAAGCCCCTCATCATCCCCGTCATCATCGACGCCTGAGCCCCAGCCCGTCGGCATGGTTCCCGGTTCCGGCCGTGCCCCGCCCGCATCGAGGTCGGGCACGCCGGGACCGGTCCATGGCGAAGCCGCCGGGCTCGACGAGGCGGATCCCCTCGCCGCGGGCGGCCGACAGGTCCGCGAGGAAGTCGGTGTTGCGGGCGACGGCCATGTCGCCGCGTTCCAGGGCCGCCTGCGCGAACTCGCGGCCGAAGCCGCGGGAGGAGCCGGTGACGCAGCGACGGTGTACCCCGCCCAGAGGGTGCACCGGATCGCACAGCGTCCACTCGGGGCAGGGCGGCACCTGCACGTCGCCGGTGGGCACGAAGGCGACCGCTGCCGGGAACGCGACCGACTGTGCGCCGATCAGCCGCAGCAGGGCGGAGAACGGAAGGGGCACGCCACCTGCGCGGCACCGGCCGCGTGCCCTCGGACCAGGCAGTTCCCTCGTCTCGGAATTCCCGTTCCGCGGTGTCACCGACCCGAGCCAGTCGCATCGGGCCGTCCCCCTGGCGAGTCCGCCGGTTACGCCCCGCCCGCGACGCGCGCACGGGCATGCGCACCTCGCGGGCCACTGCACGGGAGGCATGCGTCAGATCGCGGGACTCATCGACTCAGCCGCCGCTCTTGCGCCTGAACGACCGCTGGCTCGCAGCCGGGCCGTGCGCCAAACGCACCTTCGACGCATCTGACTTGGCGGCAACATCAGCGGCGTCCGCCTGCGCACCGCGCTTGCGCGCCAGCGCTTCGCGGAACTTGCGCTTGAGGTCGTAGTTGCCCTCGCTGTCCGGCTCCAGAGGGGACATCTCCGGGGCTGCCGGCTCCGAACCTTCCGTAGATACGGGCTCTGCGGTCATGGTGACCTCCTGGGTTCGGGGAATGGGCAAGCACAGCTTGTCATGCTGGGCGCAGTGCGAGGCGCCGACGACGTCGTCCTGCTCCGTTTCGGCGGGTATCCCTCTCGTACGAGGAACCCGGCAGGGCCCGAAGAGGACGGCTTCGATCACCCAGGGACGTTTGACAGCGGGGAGGCGTGGATCCACGATGGAAACCATGGAAACTGATGTAGTTTCGAAAGTTTCCGACGGTGACGAGCGGCGTGCCGATGTGATCGTGGAGGTGGCCGGCCGACTGTTCTTCGCGCCGGGCGCGCCCATGAGCATGGACGAACTCGCTCGTGAGCTCGGGATGAGCAAGAAGACGATCTACCGCCACTTCCCGGACAAGCGCAGCCTGCTGGCCGCGGTGCTGGACCGGCGGTTCTCGGCGGTCGAGGAGACGCTGGCGGCGGCCGCCGACAGCGCGGAAGGGCAGCCGTTCGACGTACGGGTCCGGCGGTTCCTGGTCGCCGCGGGCACCGAACTCGGCCGGATCGGCGCCGCTCAGCTCGCCACCGGACGTGGCGGCGACGCGATGCTGCGGCAGTACGTGGAGCAGCGCGTGGACACGGTGATCTATCGGCGCATCGACGAGCTGTTCCGGCACGGGCACCGGCAGGGGCTGCTCCAGGCACCTCCCGAACTGCTCGGTGAGATCACCCGCGGGGCGCTGGAGCGGCTGTTCACCTCCCGCCTCCCGCACGAGACGGACCGGACCGCAGCCGAGCTGCTGCGGGCCACCGTCGACACCGTGCTCTACGGGGCGGTCCGCCCCACCCGCGCGGGTGGCGGCGCCGAACCGCTCGGGGCGGTCATTCCGGCAGCCCGTGACGACGGCGAGGAGGTGAGCCCATGACCGGGAAGGCCGGCAGGGTGGCCCTGGTGACCGGAGCAGGCAGCGGAATCGGCGCGGCCACCGCGCGCGTCCTGGCCGAACGGGACATGCGCGTGGTGGTCAACTACCTCAGCAACACCAAGGCTGCCGAGGAGGTCGTGGCCGGCATCGAGGCGGCCGGCGGCCAGGCCATGGCCGTACGGGCCGACGTCCGCGAGGTCGACGCCGTCGGGAACATGGTCGAGCAGGTGCGGGCGGCATGGGGCGGCGTCGATGTGCTGGTGCACAACGCGCTCATCCCCTACGCCGTCAGGTCGTTCCAGGACATGACGTGGGAGGAACTGGGCGGCAAACTCGACGCGGAGATGCGCGCCGCGTTCGCCGTCACCAAGGCCGTCCTGCCGCACATGACCGCACAGGGCTGGGGACGCGTCGTCTACCTCGGTACCGGCCTCAGCCGTCGGCCGCGGGCCGGCATGATCGCACTGGGCACGTCCAAGGCCGCGCTGGAGCAGTTCGCCAGGTACCTCGCGCAGGAACTCGGTCCGCGGGGCATCACGGTCAACATCGTGTCGCCCGGACCGGTGGAGTCCCGGACCGCCGACGACGTGCTGGACGACGCGACGAGGCAGCGGCAGGTGGCCGCCACTCCCCTGGGCCGCCTGGCACACCCGGCCGACGTCGCCCGAGCCGTCGCCTTCTACGCCGACGAGGACAGCGCGTTCATGACCGGCACGACGGCCGCGGTCAACGGCGGTATGGCCATGTACTGACACCTCGCGACCCGGCCAAGGACACGTATTCAAGGACATGTATTCATGGACACGATCGATCTCGCCTACGTCGGGCGCGGCCTGCACGAGGAACTGGTCGCCTACATCGCCGACCAGGAGGACTACTACGCCGATGAAGGCGTCCATGTGGCGCTGCGCGACGGCTGTGCCTGGGACGAGGAGCGGCTGCGCGGCGGCGCCAGCATCGGGCTCGGCCGGGCCCTGCTGTCCCGGCTGACCGGCGGCACGCCCTGGGTCGCGCTCACCGTCAACACGCACCGCCCGCTGTTCTGGTTCCTCGCCCGGCCCGGCCTGGACTCCCTGTCCGATCTGGCGGGCCGGCGGCTGGCGGTGCACGCCCCGGGCACCGCCCCGGGGTGTTTCGCCCGGATCGTGCTGCGCGGGGCCGGCCTCGATCCGGACCGTGACATCCGGACGGTCGTCCGGGCTCCTGGCGACTACGGCATGGACCTGCGCCGGCTCCGCGCCGACGAGATCGACGCCGCACTGGTCGGCAGCACCATGGCGCCGGAGGCGGTGGCCGCCGAACACGGGTGGCGGGTACTGGCCTGGGTGGGCGACCACTTCCGGATCCCCACCGTGGGCCTGGCGGTCGACACCAGCCGCACCGACCCCGACGACCCGGCGGTCCAGGCCGTCCTGCGAGCGCACCGGCGGGCCCTGAAGGTGATCCACGAGGACCCCGACACCACCGTGCGGCACATGCACACGTTCCTCGGTGGCCACACACCGGACGAGGTCAGGGCCCACTACGACACCTTCATCGCACCGCACTACACCACCGACGGCCAGGTGGACCTCGCGGTCGGGGAGGCCGCGATCAGCGCGGTCGCCGCCGAACTCGGCGTGCCGCCCACCGTCACCGCGGCCGGGTTCTACCGCACCGCGCCCTAGCCGCACCGCCCGCGGCTCCCCCACCCGCGCCGTCAACGGGCTGCGGAACCAGGGCCGTTCGTGGTGCGGAAGCGCGCCCGGTAGGCACCGGGGGTGACGCCCAGGTGCGGGTGAAGGCCCGGCGCAGCGACTCCGGCGAGCCGAAGCCCGTGCGCCGGGCCACGACGGCCATGGGGTCGTCGCTCCCCTCCAGCATCGCCTGGGCGGCTTCCATCCGGACCTGCTCGACGTAGCGGGCCGGGGTCGTGCAGGTAACGCTGCCGCTGCTCGTCCACCACCCAGGTGTTGAGTCCGAAGTCCAGTCCGTGAAACACCGTTCGGGCAGTGTCCGATTGCGAGGCCATGGCGCGGAACGCCTTCTTCCTTGTGTGAGCCGTCCGGTCCCGGCGCGGTCCTCGTCCGGCTCCCGTTCCAGAGCCCGGGCTGTGCGACCGCGTCGCCTTGTCGACGCTAGCTCCGGGAGGGGAAGGGGACGCACGGCCTTCTATGCCACATCGGCCTCATATCCGGACATCCGCCGCCGCGGCGCCGACGTGTCCTGAGACGACGTGTCCCGATCCGAGGGCTTCGTGTCCGCCCGGCGCGCCATCGGCCTCGCCGAGGACCCGGTTGTGAACGGTGGCCGCGACGTCGCGACCGCAGGACCCGGCCTGGGGAGGACACATGACCGACCACGTCCCGGCGGACACACCGGGGCAGGCGCCGCCCGTCCTGTGGAGCCTGGGCCTGCTGCACGGCGAGTCGCGCGCCGCGCACGGCCTGTCGCTTCACGACTGTCTCATCCTCGGCGCCCTGGCCGGGGCCGGGAGCCGGCCCGTACCCGTGACGCGGCTGACGGCGTTCCTCCAGGAGTCGGGGACCCGGATGTCCTCGCTCCTGAAGAGCCTTCAGGCAGCCGGGCTGATCGAACGCAATCGCCGGTCCGACGACCGCAGGACGGTCGAGGTGGAGCTGACCGAGGCAGGACGCACCAGGTTCGCCGACGCCGAGCGGACCGCGCGGATGCGGCTGGCCCGGCAGCTGCCCTGGTGACCGCTGCGGAGGGGACCGTCCGGCCGTGTCACGACCGGGCATCGACCGCCTGCGCGGGCTTGGCATGGCGCCCTTGCGGCCTGCCGCGCCGGGCGAAGTCCGCCCTGGCGGTCGTCCCGGTCCGCACGAGCGTCTGATGCACCACCGGATGCAGGGCGGTCGCCGAAACCACGACGCTGAGGCGTCCCTCGGAGAGACCGGTGACGGCGTACTCACCCGTCCCGTCGGTCACGCTGCGCGCCAGCTGACGCCCCCGTCCGTCGATGACGGTCACGGCCGCACCGCGGACCGGACGGCCCTCCTCGTCCTGGACCCGCCCGGAGAGGACGGGCACCGGCTCGCCGAAATGATGAGCGTGCACCGGGAGCCCGGCAGGCCTGCGCGTCTCCAGCGCCGGATCCTCGACCGGCGGGCCGTCCGCGACCCCGGTCTCCTCGTCGCCCGCGCCGGTCTCGTCGCCCGCCGTCGCCGGGGCGCCGGACCTGCGCGTGCGCAACCAGAGGTCGAGACCCAGCAGGGCGACTCCGGCCGCGAACCAGGCACAGAGCACGAGGACCGGCTCGGCGACCCCGGCCCCGTCGAAGTAGAGGACGCCCCGCAGTGCGTCGATCCCGTTGGCGAGCGGCATCACGCGGTGCACGTCCTGGAAGAACGGCGGCAGCATCGCGGCGGGCACGGCGCCACCGCTGGTCGGCACGCTCAGGACGATGAACAGCCCCATGGCCACGGCCGGGAAGAACTGGCGGACGAACGGGGCGAGACCCAGCGCGGCCGTCGCCACCGCCGTGGTGAGCAGGAAGGAGACCGCCATGGCCGCGGGTTCGTCGGGTATGTAGCCCAGTCCGAGACCGGCGTAGAACCCGATGGCGCTGTACCCGGCGGCGACGCCGGCCACGGTGAGGAGCTTCTTGCGCCGGTTGAAGGTCACCGCGCGCAGCAGCGTGGTCGCCAGCACATACGCGGGGACGCTCCACGCCAGAGCGAAGTACAGCAGGGTGGTGCCCAGCTCGTCCTGCTTCTCGGTGGGCGCCACATCAGTGACGGTCAGGTGCCGGTGGCTCTCCGCCGTGACCCGGGTGAACACCTGGGTGAGCGTCTGCTCCAGGGAGGCGCCGTTGGCCTTGGCCACGTACAGGACGGGGTGCCGCCGGTCCTGGACGAAACCCGCCACCGCGTCCCGGCCGAGCACCGCCTGCCGTGCTGCGCGCCGGTCGGCGACCGCGGTGACGTCGAACCCGCCGGGCACCTTGGTGCCGAGCGCGTCGCCGACCCGCTCGGCCACCGCGGAGCCGGCCACCGCCACCTTCACATGGTGCGGCTTCGGCGCGTGCAGCGCGGGGGCGAAGACGAACAGCATGCCCAGGAACAGGCACACCGGGAACCACAGCGCCTCGGCCAGGGCCATGACCACGGACCGGCCCTTCGATCGTTCCGCACGTTGCGCCACGAGTGCTCCGTTCACCTGAGGGCGGCCGGAACGGACCTCGCCCGGCAGGTGGCCCGGGGGCCCGCCGTAGAGTAAACTTGCAGCACTGCATTTTTGCAATGACGCACTCATCACATGTGCGGGTGGCTGCCGGTGGCTGCCGGTCCGTGGAGGGAGGACGAGCGGATGGCGAGCGACCGCCCCGGCGGACTGCGGGAGCGCAAGAAGCGAGCGACGCACCGGGCACTGCAGAGTTCCGCACTGGCCCTCTTCCGTCTGCACGGCCCGGAGGCCGTCACCGTGGAGAGCATCTGCGCCGACGCCGACGTCTCCCCGCGCACCTTCTTCAACTACTTCTCCAGCAAGGACGAGGCCGCCTTCATGCTGGAGGAGGGGACACCCGCGCTGATCGAGGAACGGATCACGGCCCGTCCCCCGCAGGAGACACCGGTGGAGGCGATCACGGCGGTCTTCGTCGGGCGCCTGAGCGAACTCGCCACCGGCAGCATCTGGCTGGAACGGGTGCTCCTGGTGCGCGAACGTCCGGAACTCCTGCCCCGGATCACCTTGACCAACCGCGCCGTGGAGGACGCGGTGACCAGGGCGGTGGCGACCCGCACCGGTCTGCCGCAGAGCCACCTGCACGTGCGCACGACCGCTGCCGCCGTCTTCGCGACCCTCCAGGCCGCCATCAGCTGCTGGCAGCCGGACTCCGGACCCGACGTGGTCACCCTGGTGACGGAGGCCGTGGACCTGCTGAGCCGAGGACTGCCCGCTCCCCGAGGACCGGTTGACCGGGGCGACAGTGGTGCTCTCTGAGGAGACGCGGATCCCGCAAGCTGCCGCCGATCAGCCGGTGGTGCTCGAGGCTGATGCGGCTCGGCTCGGCGCGGCCGCGCCGTGCCAGGCGGCGATCCCGGTGCCGTTCGGCGGTGCAGCGGCTCGCTGGGCGCTATGACGTCCACCGCGTTGGCGGTGAGGCGGACACGGCGGGGCCTTCGGCCGCGTCGAAGACGAGACGGACCGGGTCTTCGCGGCCACCGATGGAGAGCGGGTGGATCTCGCAGCTGGGGCGGGCGGCGGCCACCGAGGGGCAGACCTCCAGCATGTGGGCGCCCAGGACACCCGGGGTGCCGGGGCCGAGGTGGTAGGTGTAGTCCTCCATGAAGCTGGTGCCGCCGGGCAGCCCCCGGCCCAAGGCCTTATGTCCTGACCGTGCTGGGCCCGCAGCACTTCACCCTGTCCATCGCAGGCGACGAGGTCTCGCGCACCAAGCCCTACCCGGACCCCTACCTCCTCGC